>JBCBDF010000039.1:0-12950 GCA_038529875.1 Pseudomonadota bacterium
TGATCCGATAGGCGTGCGCGCCCATGCGGGCAGCTCGGCGACGGTCTGCCCGGTTTCAGCCTTTGCTGACTCGGGAAAGTGCATCGCGCGATAGCCCCATTCGCGCCGTGCACCCCATATCGGATCATCCAGCGCATCCTCGCCAAAGATCGGCGCGAGCCGCGCATACCAGCTATCCTCATGCGGGCCATTCTTGTCGCGCGGCCCCAGCGATCCGGTGATGAACAGCCCCTCTTCCGCCCGCGTCATCGCGACATACATTAGTCGCCAATGCTCCTGCATTTCGGCGATGCTGGCGGCTTCTTCCGCCTTGCTGACTGGGCCAGCTTTCTCTTCCTTGGAAAGTTTCGGCAGCGGCACGATGCGCTTATCATGCTCCGGCGTTGCCGCACCCAACGGCGCTTCTTCCAGCTCCAGCGAGCCGCTCTGCCCTGGCCTTCCGGTGGCGTCGGCGAGGATTACGATGGGCGCTTGCAAGCCCTTCGACCCGTGTACCGTCATGACGCGCACCTGCTCACCCGCTTCGCCCGGATCGCGCTTCAGCTCCCCCTCGCCTGCATCGAACCATTGCAGGAACCCGGTCAGGCTCGGCACCGATGCGGATTCGTAAGCGAATGCTGCATTGACGAGCTCATCAATCGGATCGTTCGCCTCGCGCCCCAATCGCGCGACCAGCTTCGCCCGTCCTTGCCACGGCCCGATCAGCAACCATGCGAGCAGCGCCTGCGGCGTTTCGTAATCAGCGAGATTGAGCAATTCGCGCAGTTTCTCAGCCGTTTCGGCGACAAAGGGCGCATCGTGTTTGCGCAAGTGATTCCACAGCCGCACGCCCTTTTTGCGAGGCACATATCGCAGCAGATCGTCCTGGCTCCACCCGATCAGCGGGCTGGCAAGCAGGTTCGCTAGCATCAGGTCGTCGAGCGGCTGCGCGGCGAAGCGCAACGCGGCCAGCAAGTCCTTCACCGCCAATGGCGCACCCAATCGCAAGCGGTCGACACCCGCCACCGGTACGCCCTTGGCATGCAGGCGCGCGACGATCAGCGCGGCGAGATCCTTGCGCTTGCGCACCAGCACCATCACATCGCCAGCATTGGCCGCGCGCGGCTCGCCCCCTTTAATCAGGATGAACGGCTCCTCGCGCGTGTGCCAGCGGCGCACTTGCTCGGCGATTGTATCGGCCAGTTTGCGGTCGTGCTGGGCGAGCCAATCCTGATCGTCGTCTACTGCACCTCCGCTGTCCTCGTTCCCACCGCCGCGCACCGGGCTCCACAAAGTCACCATTCCGGCGCGCTCTTCGCCGCTGTGTGGTTTCGGCTCATCCTTGAGACCGAAGGCGCTTCCTCCAATGGCCTCAATCGCGCGATTAACGAATTCGAGAACTGCGTTGGACGTGCGGAAGCTTTGACCCAGGTCGAGATCTTGCCAATTCGGTATGCGGCGCGATGATCGCGCGCCCGCTGCGTTCTCGCGCGCTGCCTCAATCGCGGCGTGCACTTTGTCCTTGGCCTGAGCAAAGTTTTCCGGGCTGGTGCCCTGAAAGCCGAAAATCGCCTGTTTGTAATCGCCGACGGTGAAGACGGTGCGCAATTTTTCGCCCGCCGCGCCTTCGCCAGAGAAGAAGTCGTCGATCAGCGCGAAAACGATGTCCCATTGCGCGGCATTGGTGTCCTGTGCCTCGTCGATCAGAATGTGATCGAAACGGCGATCGAGCTTGTAGCGGATCCAGTCGGAGGCATCCTTGTTGCCCAGCAGCGTGGCGGCAAGCTGGATCAGGTCATCGAAATCGAGCAGCGCCTCGCGGGTCTTCGCTTCCTCCCAGCGCAACGCAAAGGCGCGGCCCAGCTCAAGCGCGGGGGTGAGAAAATCGGCAAGGTTTAGGAGCGCGCGGCGCTCTTCGACCAGCTTCAGCGCGCTGGCAATTTCCTCTTGGCGCGAGGAAAACAGCGGGTCCTCATCTGCGGGTTTTTTCATGACACGAGGCGCGCCATCCGCCTTCAACAGAGACTTGCGAAAACCCGCCGCCGCTTCCAATCGCGCGGGCACATCCAGCGTCAACCATTGCTCGATAAACGCGCTGCTTTCACGCCCACCCTTGGTATTCCAGTCCTTGAGCACCAGCAGCATCGCGCGGAGTTGATGATCGGGGAAGACATCGGGCGACAGGCCTGCCGCCACCCAATTCTCATCCGCATCGGCAGGCATATCGAGCATGCGCTTCACCCGCGCGGCCATTGGCGGCTGCCACGCGCCCGGTCCGTGCCACATGCCCCGCGCGCTGGCGCAGCGCATCAGCCATCCGCGCAGCGCATCAGGGTCTTTGCGGGTCGTGAACAGGCTGACCGCATCGAGGATTGCGTGATCCTGCGTCCGCTCCGCCTCGGCCAGCATCTCACCCAGCACTTCGCGTGCCAGCAATTCGCGCTCACGATCCTCCATCGGTTTCGCGCCGGGTTGCAGCTCCGCTTCGCCCGGAAAATTCGCGAGCAGCCATTGCGCAAAGGCATGGATCGTATCGATACGAAGCCCGCCGCCGGGGCAATCGAGCACGCTGGCGAACAGGGTGCGCGCGCGGGCCAATGTCTCCGGTCCGCGATCTGCGCCAAGATGCCCCAATTCGGTCGCAAGGTCGGTCGATTCCATCCGCACCCAGCGCGCCAGCACAGCGTTGATCCGGTTGGCCATTTCCGCCGCGCCCGCCTTCGTAAAGGTCAGGCACAATATCTGGCCGGGATCGACATCCTTGCGCAGCAACAGGCGCAGCACGCGGGCCGAAAGCACCTGTGTCTTGCCCGTGCCAGCCGAGGCTGAAAGCCAGACATTGCCGCCCGGATTGACCGCGTCGCGTTGATTGCCGGCGAGGGGATAGACGTTTCCGCTTGGACCGCTCATTGCTCGCCCCCTCCATCTGCGAGCGCGATCAGCCACTCATCCAGCCGCATCAGCTGATCGTAATCGGTGTAGCCGGGATAGTCCGGGTTTTCCTTCGCGACGAACGGATCGCTGCCCTTGATGAAGCGGGTGATCGCCTCGGCCAGCTTTTCCTCGTGGCGCGGCAGGAATTCCTCCGGCGTCAGGCCTTTCTGTTTTCGCCCCACCTTCAGTGGCTCGTCGGTGTAGCCAAATTGCTTGTCTGCCTTGCTGCGCGCCATCGACCAATATTCAAACTTGGTCGCGTCGCCGCTCAACCCATCGAAATCGCCATCGCGCGCAATCAGACCGAGCAGACCGAGCTGCAGCGCAAATCCCGCCTCAACCTGCGCTGCGCTGGGCGGGCTGCCGGTCTTGTAATCGACAATCGCCAGGCCGCCGTCATCACGCCGGTCGATCCGATCCACCCGACCATAAACGCGCACACCATCGACCACCATCGAGCCCTTGCGTTCCCACGCGACAACCTCGCGGGTCTCGTCCGCGTCGATCCATTCGGCAAAGCGGCTGAGCGCGGCAATCAGGCGCGGTCGCCACAATCCCATGAACAGCGGATGGCATTGCGCATTGCGGAAATGCGCCTCGGCAATTTGCACAATGTCGGCGTTAGGGTCTTTACTGCGCGCCTCATGCCAAAGCTCCAGGATTTTATGCGTCAGAGTGCCGCGCAAGGCCGGATCGCTGAACGGGTCCGCCTCCAGCTGATCGAGTGCAGATAGGCGCAGCACTTCCTGAGCATAAAACTGATACGGATCGCCCAGCAGCCGATCGAGCGCCGTCACCTTGATCGCAACCTTGCGCTGGTCCGCCGATGGGCACGGTGCGGGGCGCGGATATTGCGGTGCGCGCTCCGGCGCCCGATCAAGCTGCGGCAGGATCGCAGGGATCGAATTTTCGGGATACTCGTCCGCCAAATCACCCAGCAAAGCCTCGACCCGCAGCAGGAAACGCGAGGGGATCGTAGGCCCCTCCTTGTCGCGCTCCGCCCGGCTCAGAACAACCTGCGGCGCACCCATCGCGCCCGCAAGGTCGTGCGCAGCAAGGCCTATGCGGAACTCCGCCCCCGGCACGCCAAGCGCGCGCAGCACGCCCGGCGCCAGCAGCGCATCGGGACCGGGACTTTGCGGCCAGCTGCCTTCGTTGAGCCCCGCAGAAATGACCAGGTCGGCGCGCGCCATGCGCGCTTCCAGCAGGCCGTAAATGCTCACGCGCGGATGACCGCCATAGGGTGGGCGCACAGCGATTTCATCCATCGCTTCGCGCAAGGCATTGGCGATGTCGCGCACCGCGATTTTGGTATCGGTGGCGCGGGCATGGAGCCGCAAATCCTCGACCATGCCGGACAGCGCGCGGCCATCCTCCTTGGCCCACATGCCCTCCCCAGCCAGCGCCTCGGCAGTGGTGGTGAGCAGGTCGAATGCATCGGCCAGCGGAACCTCGTCCCTCTCGATCACCAGCGCGGCGAGCAGGCTTTCAACCTCGCTCCACCATTCGGCAATCTCGGCCTTTTCGGCCACTGCACGCAGCGGCTCGAAACCGGGCGCTGGGGAAGGCCCACGCAGATGACGCTCAAACGCGCGCAGATTGCGCAGCCATTCGCGGCGGTACTCACCCGCGCGCACCAACGGATGGGCCAGCGCGCTGACGATACCGGTTGGGGTCATTGCCCCGCTTGCCAGCTCTGCCAACAAAGCGAAAAAACGACCGGCCGGTGTCAGCGAAAGCGGTCGACCGGCCGTATCATCGGCGGCAATGTTCCAGCGCGAGAGATGCTGAGTGACCCGGCGCGCCAGGTTGCGGTCGGCGCTGATAACCGCGATGCGCTTCTCCGGCTCCTCCAGCTTTTCACGCACGAGCAGAGCAATCGCCTGCGCTTCTTCCTCTTGCGTCGCACTGGTAAGCAAGCGCACGCCGGAAAGCCGACGCTTGTCCGCTGGCAAATCCGCCCATGATGAGCTTGCCTCTGGCGGCAGGAACAGCGAGCTGATGGCGTGCGTGCGCGCAGGCTCTGCGGCGGTCAGCCCCTTGCGATGCCATTGCCGCACCTCCTCGCGCGCAATGCTCATCCGCCCGAGCAGCAGCTTCAGGTGATATTGCGGGTGGGTCAGCGCGTCGCCCTTGCCAAACACTTCCCCGCCCGGCTCATCGCTCTGCCCGGCGCGGCCCAGCTCATCCCAGGCCTCTTTCGGCATCGCCAGATCCAGGTCGGGCAGGATCACCGCGCCGTTTTGCATATTGGCAATGCTGCGCAGCATTCGTGCAAGCGCGGGCGCGGCGCTGGTCACACCGGCGGCGACAATGGGCGTCTTGGGAGGTGCATCGCGCCATTCGCGCGCGGCTCGGTCGAATAGGAGATTGCGCCGGGTCGCAGCATCAACTTCGTTGCTCTCGTCCAAGGCGAAGCGCCAGCGCGCCTGCACCTTGGCAAAGATGCGGATCGATTCCTGCCAGTGTTCAGCCAGACTTGGGGCGAGGTTCAGCACGCTGTCATCAAACAGGTCTTCGGGAGATTTCTCCTCGACCAGCAGGCGGTCCATCGTGCGCGCCACATCGCGGGCCATGCGCAGAATTGCTGCACCCGCAGGCATCGGCTTGCCATCCGCCTCCAGCTCTTCTCGCAGGACTTGCGCCAGCGCAAACCAGCGCCGGGTCGGCTCGACTGCATTGGGAATATCGCTCGCGCCAAGCGGATCGAGCAGCGTGCCGAGCTTCTCGTCGAGATCGAGATCGCCGACCGCAACCATGCGCGGCATAAGCAGGCCAGCCGCGCCGGTTTCACCCGCATGGCGGATGAAAGCCTCGCTGATCGTGCGCGCGGCGCGGGTCGACGGGACCAGCAGTGTCAGTCGCGCGAGGCCCAGCCCATCCTCGGCGTAACGCGGCACAAGACCCGCGACCAGCGCATCGGCAAAGCCGCGATGCGCAGCGATGGAGTAAATGTTGGGCTGGGCGCGACTATCCACCCTTAAGCGCATCTTCGGTCGGCTTGATCGCTTGCGGAGTGCCCACTTCGAACCATTCGCCGGTGAACGATGCACCGAACAGGCGGCCTTCTTCGATTGCGCGGTTCCATAGGATGTTGGTGGAGAATTTGCCTTGCGGTGCCTCGCGCAGCAGCCGGTGCGAGATCAGCTGGATACCGGTGTAGATAAAGGGTGCGATGCGGCCGGGATTGCGGCGTTTCAGCAGGCCCTTCGCGTCCATATGAAAGTCACCCGGCCCGCTGAAATTCCTCGCCCGGGCATGCGGTACGACCAACAGCAGCGCGTCCATCGCGTCTGCATCCCAGCGCCGTGACAGGTCGTGAAACGCATCGCGCGGACCATCGAGCCAGATATTGTCGGCGTTGAGGCAGAAAAACGGATCGGGTAGGTGCGACTGCGCCTTAATCAGTCCGCCACCCGTTTCGAGCAATTCTGTCCGCTCGTCCGAAATCACGACCTTCGGCGTCGGTCGGTCGAGTACATGAGCCTCCAGCGCGTCGGCAAGGTAATGCACGTTCACGACCGCGCGCGCCACGCCTGCCTCGGCCAGACGGTCGAGCGCGTGATCGATCAGCGGCTTGCCCGCAACCCGCACCAGTGGTTTGGGCTGGCTGGCGGTGAGCGGACGCATGCGCTTTCCCATTCCGGCGGCCATCACCATGGCTGTATCGCTGGCGAGATTGGCGTCGCTCACGCGATCTCCCCGCCCAGCGTATCGCGCAGTGCGCGCGGAATATTTGCCTCAAACCAGCTCGCAACCGGAGCCAGCGCGGGATGCGCAAGATCGCGCTCCATCGCCTTCCACACCCGCGGGATCAGCGTCGGGTAACGCGGTTTATTGTCGCGCTTGTAAAGGCGGGTGAAGATGCCGACGATCTTCGCATTGCGCTGCGCACCCAGCCGCGCATAGTCGGCGGCGAAATGCTCATCCGCTTCGGCGCGCTCCAGATACCGGGCGAGCATTGCCGCCTCCAGCTCCTCCGACACATCGCGCCGCGCATCCTGCAACAAGGACACCAGATCATAGGCCGGATGGCCCACTAACGCGTCCTGAAAATCGATCAGGCCCTGCGGCGCGCGCAGCGTCGGATCGCCCAGCAGCATGATGTTTTCCGCATGATAATCACGCAGCACCGTAACGCCGGGTGCCTGCCGCGCGAGCATCGGTGCGAGCGTTTCTTCCCACGCTGCGGTGTAGCCAGCCGCATCGACGTCCAGCGCCTGAGCCGGGCAATACCATTCGGTCAGCAGCGCCGCCTCTCGCTGATATGTCGGCATATCGTACGGTGCAAACGGGCCGGGATCGCGTTTATGTAAGTCGACTAGCGCATCGATCGCGGCTTCGTAGGCTGCCTCTTCTCCCTGTGGATTATCGTCAAGCCAGTCGCGCATTCGATCATCGCCAAAATCTTCGAGCAGCACCCAGCCTTGCGGCGCATCGGCGGCGTAGATCTTGGGCGCGCGCATCGCATTTGCATTGAGCCATTCGGCGACATTGAGGAACGGCACCGGGTCTTCATGCGGCGGCGGGGCATGCATCAGCATGCCGGGTTGCCCGCCGGGCTTCTTCAGCCGGAAATAGCGGCGGAAAGAGGCATCGCCTGGAATCGGGTCAATCACGGCATCGCCCCAGCCTGCCTGCTGAAGAAAGTCGTGAATGCCAGAGGGTAGCTCGCTCATGGCATGCGCCCTAGCCAATCCGCGCCCGCTTTGGCAGTCGCTTTTCGGCCCTCCCCCACAGTTTCCAATGTGATCGAAAGGCACGCCGGTTCATGCGCGAACCCGCCCGCGTGGTCGGGCCATTCGGCGATCAATGCCGTACCTTCGCGATAGTCGTCGAGCCCGATTTCGCGCGCCTCATCCGGATGCTCCAACCGATAGAAATCGGCGTGGACCACGGGCAGTCGCATTGCCGGTGCGTCGTAGGTTTCGATGATCGTAAAGGTCGGCGATGGCACTTCGCCTTCATAGCCGAGCGCGGAAATAATTGCGCGCGCCAGAGTCGTCTTGCCCGCTCCCAGCCCGCCTGTCAGCGCGACCACATCGCCTGCACGCAATTGCTTGGCGATCCGCGCGCCATACGCATGCATTGCGGCAAGATCGGGCAATTCAATCGACATCATACCGAGACTCTCACGCCAAACCCGTCACGGAAGCCGGATAATCGCAGTCGTTCCCGCGCCTTCCTCGCTTTGCAATTCCAGCGAACCGCCATGCGCGGCGATCAGCTGCTGAGCGAGCGGAATGCCGAGCCCCTGTCGTCGTTCAAGCGAGCCATCATCTTGCGTGCGCGCATTGCCCAGCGCCCGGTCCAGTTCCTCGGCGCTCATACCGCGACCATTATCGGAGATGGCGATTTCTGCGCCCTCTCCCATGGCAGCGATGTTGATCAGGATCTTGCCATCTTGCGGCGTGCCCGAGATCGCATTGTCGACGAGGTTTCCGATTGCGCGACCCAATTGCCGCTTGTCGGCATGAACCACCCGGCCTTTCTTGCCGCGCAGATCGAGCCCGAGCCCGGCCTCGATAATCGCGCTTTCGCGCTCGCGCACCAGACCGGTGACAAAGGGCAGCAGGTCGACTTCTTCCTTGCTGATCGGCAGCAAACCGGCCTCGCTTTGCGACAGGTCGAGCACGTTTTCGACCTGCTCAGTCAGGCGGCCGACGCTGTCGATGATCGCATCGACATATTCGCCCATTTGATCGCTGACGTCTCCTGCCGCGCCGCTCTTGATCAGTTCAGCAAACCCACCGATGGAGGTCAAAGGCGTGCGGAATTCATAAGACATATTGGCGAGGAAGCGCGCCTTCACCGTATCCGCCTCCTCCAGCGCCACATTGCGTTCGCGCAGCGCACGCTCAGCGTTTTCAGACGCGGTGATGTCCAGAACGGTCAGCAGGCCATTGCCATCCGGCAGTGGCACTCCGGCGAATTCCAACGTGCGGCCATCCTTCAACTCGATCCGCCCGCCCTTCTTCTGCCGATCGAGCGTTGCCGCGCGCACAACCGCGCCGATGGATTTGGCCTGTGCAGGCTTGGCCAGATTCTCGCCAATCGCCTCGAGCAAATCCTGCGCACTGGGATGCGTATCGAGGAACTCGCTCGACAGTCCCCATGTCCCGGCAAAACTGCGATTCCACAATTGCATCGAGCCATCGGGCGCAAAGATCGCCAACGCTTCAAACAGACTATCGAGGGTCGCTGTGCGCGTCCGCAGCAAAGTGTCACGCGTTGCCGATAGCGCCAATTGCTCGGTGCGGTCTTCCGCAATCAGGACCAGGCCGCCATCGGGCATGGGTTGCGCAACGATCCGCAAATGCGTGCCGCCGGGTAATGGCCACGCTTCTTCCTGCGTTTCCGAAGCCTCGAACCAGGCGATGTGTTCGCGCCGCCATTCGGGGAAGTCGCGCACCTCCGGGGTGAAGCCCTGCTCACGCGCGTCAGAGAGGAAGCGGTCGAATGCCAGACCCTCTCCCTGCACTTCCTCGGCAAGCCCAAACAACCGCCGCAATGGCAGGTTGGCAAAGCCCAGCCGCTCCTGACTATCGAACATCGCAACGCCGACCGAAAGCTGATCGAGCATGGCCCGCTGCGCATCGCGATAGGCGCGGAATTCACGGCGCTCCTGCTCCTGCTCCTCAATGTCGATGGCGTAACCCGCAACGCCCTCTTTACCCAGTGGCAGGTCGCTGACGCGCATGGAGCGGCGTTGGCCATGAATGGTCGTCGCCACGACCCGCTCGACCTTTTCCTGCCCGGCCAGCGAAGCGCGCGCTATGTCCGAAGGGGCCTCACCATCAACATCTTCGACCAGCTCGATCTGCCCGCTCACAATCGCCGCCGCATCCTCGGCATCGACCGCATCGACATAGGCCTGGTTGACCAGCCGCAACTTCATATCGGCCCCGCGAAACCACATCGGCATCGGCGCCGCTTCGATCAGCCCGACCAGCGCGGCAAAATCGCTTTCTGCGCGCATGGCGGCGGCCCGCAAGCGCGAAAGCTCGTCCTTGCTCTCGGTAAAATCGAAGACCCAGATCAACGCCGCACCGCCCGGGGATACCTGCGGATCGGCCAAGGCTCCTTGCAGCGCGAGACTTCGCTCGGAACCTGGCGGGGTGATTGCCATTTGGAACGGGGCCGCGCTTTTTTGCGTGCGGCGCACTTTGCCGGAAAGATCGGCTAGTTGTTCAACAGAAAGGCCCAGCCCGTCACCCGCATCCAATTCGCTCAGATAGTTCGGCATTTCCTCCAGCCCAAGCCAACGCGCCAAACGCTCCGGCGCCTCGATCCGGCCATCGACCCGCACCAATAGCGGGATCGCCGGTGCCACATCGAGCATATGCTGCATTCGCCGCAAAGATGTTTGCAGCGCCTTGGTCCGCCTGGTTTCCGACCCAGCGCGCACTATCAGCACAGCCGCGCCCACCGTCCATGCGGCGAGCACGATGCCAATCATTGCCAATGCGGTGGGTGAAAACTCCATCACGCCTCAGCTATGCGGCGCGCGCGCGTGATGCAACTGGGCAGCCATGAAAAAGCCCCCGCAAATACACCGATTTGCGAGGGCTCTGCCGTATTTCTGGATGAGTCGGGTAAACTCAGTAGCGATAATGGTCCGGCTTGAACGGGCCATCCTTCGGCACACCGATATAATCGGCCTGCTTCTGGCTCAGCTTGCTTAGCTCAACGCCCAGCTTTTCAAGGTGCAGCGCAGCGACCTTCTCATCGAGATGCTTGGGCAGAACATAGACGTCATTCTTGTACTCGTCCGCCTTGGTGTAGAGCTCGATCTGCGCCAGCGTCTGGTTGGTAAAACTCGCGCTCATGACGAAGCTCGGGTGGCCGGTCGCACAGCCGAGATTGACCAGACGACCCTTGGCCAGGATCAGCAGCGAGCTGCCATTGGGGAAGGTGACCATGTCGGTGCCCTCCTTGATTTCCTTCCACTCATAATTGTCGAGCGCGGAAATCTGGATCTCGCTGTCGAAGTGACCGATGTTGCAGACGATGGCCATGTTCTTCATCATCTTCATGTGTTCGCCGGTGATGACGTCTTCATTGCCGGTGGCCGTCACGAAGATGTCGGCACGCTTCGCCCCTTCTTCCATCGACACAACTTCATAGCCGTCCATCGCCGCCTGAAGAGCGCAAATCGGGTCGATCTCGGTGACCATCACGCGGGCGCCGCCATCGCGCAGGCTTGCGGCGGAACCCTTGCCGACATCGCCATAGCCCGCGACGCAAGCAACCTTACCGGCCAGCATCACATCGGTTGCCCGGCGGATCGCGTCGACCAGCGATTCCTTACAGCCATACAGGTTGTCGAACTTCGACTTGGTCACACTATCGTTCACATTGATCGCCGGGAACGGCAGCTTGCCCTGCTTGGCGATCTGGTAAAGCCGCATCACGCCGGTCGTGGTCTCTTCGGACACGCCCTTGATGTTCTGGACCGACTTGGTGAGATAGCCGGGCTTTGCAGCAACGTATGCTTTGAGCGCACGCTGAAACTCAATCTCTTCAGCATTGGCCGGTGCTGGCATTTCTTCGCCAGCTTCTATGCGAGCACCCCACAGCGCAAACATGGTTGCATCACCGCCATCGTCGAGGATGAGGTTCGCTGTAAGATCTGGATCGGCATCGCTGGACCAGTCGAAGATATTGCCAACATAGTCCCAATATTCAGCCAGCGTCTCGCCCTTGATCGCGAACACAGGAATGCCCTGGTCAGCGATGGCAGCAGCGGCGTGATCCTGCGTCGAGAAGATATTGCAGGTTGCCCAACGGACTTCCGCGCCCAGCGCGATAAGCGTTTCGATCAGCACGGCGGTCTGGATCGTCATGTGCAGCGAACCGGTGATCCGCGCGCCCTTAAGCGGCTGTGCGGCACCATATTCCTCGCGCAGGGCCATAAGGCCCGGCATCTCGGTTTCGGCGATTGCGATCTCGTCGCGCCCATATTGGGCGAGAGCGATGTCTTTGATGATGTAGTCTTGCGCGGCGGCGACGGTGGCCATGATGTTCTCCGGGCTTGGTCTTAAGAGGGATATTTCGATCTATCCCGCGCCCTAGCCTTCGCGCACCGCACAAGCAAATATAAAGTTATCTTTATATCTTATTTTCTACGACCCTTTAGGGGTATTCAGGCCGACCCACCGCAATAACGCGGCCTTACCCTCAGCTCCCGCGCCCAGCTATCGCGTACTGGCCAGGATCGGCGGCTGTGCGGGGGCAGGCACAGCCGCCTCACGTGGCGCCATAAAGGCACCGCGTGTCGGCCTGTCTGCCAGCAGCTCACGGGCTGCAACTGAAAGCCGAGCAGGATCCGAAGTCTGGCTCAGCTCGTGCGTCACCTGCTTCAATTCCCGGCAATTCAT
Organism: Pseudomonadota bacterium; assembly: GCA_038529875.1. GTDB lineage: Bacteria > Pseudomonadota > Alphaproteobacteria > Sphingomonadales > Sphingomonadaceae > Erythrobacter. The sequence continues at coordinate 12,294 of JBCBDF010000039.1, forward strand.
CCATGGGTGCCCATTGCCATAAGCATTGGCCATCTGCACGCTGACGCGGTCGAGAGCGCGCTTGCTCCCTTTCCTGCCATAGCGCGCATGCATCTGGCTGCGCATGGTCCGCCCAGCCTTGTTGAGGTTGGCGAGATGCGCCGCGCTGAAGCGGCGATATTCGGATTGGAAGTCATGTTCCCCCATGCGGCAGCGCAGCGACGTGACCATCAACATGATGTCGAGCTTGCGAATGCTTTCCGCTTCGACGGCAAGTGGTTCAGCCGACGCAGGAATGGCGCTGGCAGTCATGGCGAAAGCCACGCCTGTGCCTAAGATGGTTGAGAAGGCTTTGTGCGAAAGTCTGGTCTTTGCGATCATCGGCTAGGTCCCTGTTCGTGAATTGGCCGCCCCACCGACCATGCAGACAATCGCGCAATCCATTTACCGAATATTGAACCACCACGGTAAAGCGAAATTAAGCACTGCATTCCCGCTTGAAGCTGGCCTCAGGGGCATTAAGTGCGGTAACGCTAGAGGTGATCATAGGAGACGTGAGCAATGACGATTTCAGTTGGAGACAAGCTCCCTGACGTAACGATGGTGAAGGCGACGGCGGAGGGGCCGGAACAGGTCCAGTCGAGCGATTATTTCGCGGGCAAGAAAGTCGCTCTGTTT
>JBCBDF010000040.1:0-3400 GCA_038529875.1 Pseudomonadota bacterium
AGATCGTGTGGTCAAATCGCGGCGCTCATTCTTCGCGCACCTGCGAAATCAAGTTGAGCCCGTTTGAAGACGATGCAGCGCAGACGCATGTTGCGATCGACTGCAAAGGCGGATCTATGGCGGATGGTGCGGCGGCAGGGATGACCCATCGCCTCCACCGCGAGAGCCAGATTGAGCGCATCGACTCGACACTCACAGGTCGCCCGTTCGATCGCACGCGCGCAGGTTCGACTTCGGCTCGATGGCCAGGTGACGGCGTTGATGGAAGCTATGGCACCGCCGTTAAAACCGCGATCAAGATGGATCACGAGATGCGGGAAATGCAAGCGCAGTCGCGGGACGATTCTGAACTGGTAATCCAAGACTACGATCCATACGCAGAGCAATAAGCCATGGCATTCCTACGGATGTAAGGGCCTATCGCTGGTTAGAGCGTCGCCTCAATCGCACGCGCAGCCGCAACCGGGTCCTCTGCGCGGCTGATCGGGCGGCCAATCACGAGGACACTCGCACCGCTATCGCGCGCGGCACGTGGGGTAACGACGCGTTTCTGATCGCCAGTGCCCGCGCCATTCGGGCGCAGGCCGGGGACCACGAAGTAGCCGTCCTTCCACTGCTTGTGCACTTGCCCGACCTCTTTGCCAGAACAGACAATCCCGTCGAGCCCGGCTGAATGGGCCAGGTCGGCGAGGCGCATCACATGCGTTTCAGGACTGCCATAGATACCTGTGCGAGTCAGGTCGTTTGCATCGAGGCTGGTTAGCGTGGTGACGCCGACGACCTTGCAGCCCTCTGCCGCTGCCGCCTTTGCATCCTCCATCATCGCTCGTCCGCCGCTGGCATGGACGGTGACAATCGCGGGTTCATAGACATGGATCGCCTGCATCGCGCTGGCGACGGTGTTAGGGATGTCGTGAAACTTCAGATCGAGGAAAATTGGCAGGCCCAGATGGGCAATTTCATGCACGCCATGCGCCCCATGCGCGCAAAAAAATTCCAAACCCAGTTTTACCCCGCCAATATGCGCTTTGACCTTCTCGATCAGCGCCTTGGCAGGCTCGATCTGAGGTATGTCGACCGCAAGGTAGATGGGGTTGCTCATCTTATTGGCTATCCGTTTTTGCGGGCGGTACTGGATCGGCGGGCGCAAGCGGTTCCTCGCTTGCGGCAGGGGCGGACATTGTCTCGGTTGCGACTGGCGTAGCGGTGCCGGGGGCGGGTTCATGCCGCCGCGACAATGCATTGGATTTTACTGCATTTTCAAGGCTGCGGATGCGGCGGTTAAGGCTCCACTTCACCCCACGGTGATAGAGCCATGTCGGCACGATCCCGAGCAGGAACGAGACAATCACGATTGCCGGAACGCGGGTATCCCATACCAGGCCCGGCCAGATACGGACTTCGGTCGCCCGGTCAAAATTGCCGAATGTGAACGCGACGATCCCCAAGAGCACCGCGATCAAAAGTATTGTGCGCAAAATTTGCATCAGGCCTTCCCTAAGCGATTGTGTCTTTTGTTCTGTTTGCGACCCGCAAACCTAAGGGTTTTGGTCAAGGAGTCTAGCGGCTCGCCTTACCCAAAGACGCGGTCGAAGATCGTGTCCACCTGCTTGAAGTGGTATCCCAGGTCGAATTTTTCTTCGAGCTGATCGGGCGAAAGCGCGGCTGTCACTTCTTCGTCGCCCTTGAGCAGGTCAAGCAATTGCAGCCTGCCATCCGATTCCCACACCTTCATCGCGTTGCGTTGCACCAGGCGATAGGCGTCTTCTCGGCTCACACCTGCCTGTGTCAGCGCCAGCAGCACGCGTTGCGAGTGAACAAGCCCGCCCATCCGGTCCATGTTGGCCTGCATACGCCCCGGATAGACCAGCAGCTTGTCGACCACGCCGGTTAGCCGGGCAAGCGAGAAATCGAGCGTGATGGTCGCATCGGGGCCGATGAAACGCTCGACGGAAGAATGCGAGATGTCCCGCTCATGCCACAATGCGACATTTTCGAGCGCCGGTAGAGCATAGCTGCGGATCATGCGCGCCTGCCCGGTCAGGTTTTCGGTCAAGATCGGGTTGCGCTTATGCGGCATGGCCGACGAACCCTTTTGGCCCGGCGAGAAGTATTCTTCCGCCTCCAGCACCTCGGTGCGCTGGAGGTGCCGGATTTCAACCGCGAGCCGCTCGATCGAGCCTGCGATTACTGCAAGCGTCGCGAAATACATTGCGTGGCGATCGCGTGGGATAACCTGGGTGCTCACAGGCTCCGGCGTCAGGCCGAGCTTTTCAGCGACGTGTGCCTCGACTTGCGGGTCGATATTGGCAAACGTGCCGACCGCTCCTGAGACCGCGCAAGTGGCGATTTCTGCCCGTGCTGCCACAAGGCGATCACGACAACGGTCGAATTCGGCATAGGCTTGCGCGAGCTTCAATCCGAAGGTCACCGGTTCTGCATGGATGCCGTGGCTGCGCCCGATCGTGGCGGTGTATTTATGCTCTTCTGCGCGGCGTTTGATGGCGGCGAGCAGCGCGTCGAGATCTTCCAGTAGAATGTCTGATGCGCGTGCCAGTTGCACTGCCAAAGTCGTGTCGAGCACGTCGGAGCTGGTCATCCCCTGATGCATAAAGCGCGCTTCATCGCCCACTTGCTCGGCGACCCAGGTGAGGAAGGCGATCACATCGTGTTTGGTGACGGCTTCGATTGCGTCGATCGCTTCCACGTCGATCTTGGGATTGGTCGCCCACCAATCCCACAGCGCCTTGGCCGCGCTTTCCGGCACAACGCCCAGCTCACCGAGCTTCTCGGTCGCGTGCGCTTCAATCTCGAACCAGATGCGAAACTTCGCTTCGGGCTCCCACAGGGCGCTCATTTGCGGGCGGGCATAACGTGGAACCACGGGAAAACTCCATTGGGAAAGGCAATGCTGCGGCGGCTATGCGGCGCGCGCTCGCTTGGCAAGGGTGGCCTGCGTCACTCACGAAGTCTTGTCCCCTGCAAAACGCGCGCTTTCGTGTAACTTTTTGCCAGGTTGTGCGAATCCATGGCTTGAGGGGAGGACGAAGCATGGAAAGCGCAGCTGACACAGAGCAAATGCAAACGAAAGCGTGGCTGTTTCGTCCGGAAACGGCGCGCGGATTTGCCCGATTCTACTCCCGCAGCACACTGATCTTCTGGCCAATAACCGACTTGGTAACCCGCGCCTTTATCGCGCTGCCATACTTTCGTTCGGGCCTGATAAAGGCTGGTGATTGGGACAAGGCGGTGATGCTGGCCACGTATGAATACCCGGTTAGCTGGCTTTCACCGGAGGCTGCCGCGGCGACGGGCCTGGCGATCGAACTCATCGCCCCTGTCTTGCTGTTGCTTGGACTGCTGACCCGTCCAGCCGCTTTAGCTTTGTTGATACTGACCA
>JBCBDF010000040.1:3410-12880 GCA_038529875.1 Pseudomonadota bacterium
CAGTTTATATTCCTACGACAACCAATTTGATGCTGATTGCAATGTTGATTTGGTACGTGCTGTGTGGACCATCGGCGATATCGCTCGACCGGGCTTGGGTATCGTTTCGCTCCAGAACTGGGCCTTGGCTTTTGCGACTAGCGGTGACTGTCGGTGAATGGTTGCGGATGAATTCCGCTGGCCTTTTTCTGTTGGCAATGCGTTTATGGCTTGGCGCGGCTTTGCTGGCACTGGCTGGCGTATTCGAACCATCGATTGCGCTTGCAACATGGCTGCCCATCACAAGCTTCAGCGGGATGCCTGCGTGGCTCGCGATCACCATCGCGGTCCTGCTGCTAATCGGAGCGGGCGCCAGTCCTGTCTCTTACTTGCTGACCTTTTTGATCGGCTATTTCATGCTTGCCGGGGCGCATCCCGACGTGACGTTTTACCCCATTCTCTTGCTCGCGGTTTACGAATCGCGCGGCGCGGGATTGCTATCGATTGATCGCCTGATCGAAAAATGGCTGGCTACAAGGTTCGCCAAACCTTCGTCTGTCTACAGCGAAGACGAGGATCTAGCAGTTACGATTGTTGTTTGGCTCGGGTCGATCTGGAGTTTCTTGAGCGGTGAACGAGGGCGGTCGTCGAATTCTCAGGGTTAGTCGTCGTTACTTTAAACCTAGATCAGCCCCTTTGCGCGCAGGCTGACATGCCCTTCGCGGCCGACAATGACATGGTCGTGGACGGTCACACCCAGTAAGCGGCCAGCCTCAGCAATTTTTTGTGTCACCTGAATGTCCGCGCGGCTCGGCTCGGGATTGCCGCTGGGATGGTTATGAACAAGAATCAGTGCGCTCGCACCGACATCCATCGCCTTGCGGATCACTTCGCGGGGATGAATCGCTGCCTCGTCGATTGAGCCATCGCCAACATGATGATCGTCAATCAGGCGGTTCTTGGCGTCGAGATACAGCACGCGCACGCGCTCCACCGTCAGATGTGCCATATCGATCGCGAGGTAGTCGATCAGGTTTTGCCAGGAGCCGAGCACCGGCTTGTCGATCACTTCGCTGCGGGCCATACGCCGCGCGGCAATTCCTACACTCTTGAGCGCAGCGGCACTGGCATCTCCAACACCTTTGACCTGTTTGAGCGCAGCCGGATCTGCGTTTAGCACTGCCGAAAGGGAGCCGAACCGCTTGATAAGCGCCTTTGCGATCGGCTTGGTGTCTCCCTGCCGCATGCCGGCAAACAGCAGATATTCGAGCACTTCGTAATCCGCAAGCGCTTCAGCGCCGCCCTTGAGCAGGCGCTCCCGCAAACGCGCACGGTGACCCGCGCCGGCATGCTTACCCGCATCGCTTGCGGGCTGCTTGCCAGTTTCTTCGCCGAACATGTCTTCAGTCTGCGGCAAGCTGTCCCCCACTAATGCGTTGATGCGTGCCCGCGGCTTGCTCCGCTGCATTGCCTTTAACATTCGATACGCGCAAGTGTGGGTGATCATGGCGTCGGCCGAAGTGGAACATATTGAATTGACGCCGAAGCGGTCGCTGCTGCCGCGCAGGAAGCGCACGCGCATCGCGCTGGTGCTGATCGTCCTTCTTGCGGCGGCGGGCGTGTCCGCATGGGTGACTCGAGAAGATATTGCCGATGACTTGATCTCGGACGAGCTGTCCCGCCTCGATCTTTCCGCCACATATGAAATTGATGAAATCGGGCCGCAAACGCAGGTTCTGACAAACCTCGTGATCGGCGATCCTGAGCGCCCGGATCTGATAGTCGAACGCGTGGTGGCCGATATCGAATATGGGTTCGGCGCGCCGCAGCTGGGCCGAGTGGAGTTGCAAGGCGCTCGGCTATTCGGCTCTTACGAGGACGGCGAATTGAGCTTCGGGGCGCTCGATAATGTGCTGTTTGCGGAAGGCGATGCGGAGCCGGACCTGCCTGCATTAAATGTGAAGCTGGTCGATGCGCGGGCACTGATTGAAAGCGATTACGGCGCGGTCGGGGTCAAGGCAGCGGGCGAGGGCATGCTCGACGATGGTTTTGTCGGCACGATTGCGGCCACTGTGCCCGGCTTGTCTGCGCAAGGGTGCAAAGCCGACCAAGCGACACTTTACGGCGAAGTGTCGAGCGAATCGGGCAGCCTGGCATTCGAGGGGCCAGTGCGTGTTCGCCAGTTCGTATGCGCCGATATGGGTGCGCGATTGGCGAGCGCGGATGTTGCGGCTGAGCTCTCTTTGGCTGGGGATTTCGCCAGCGCACAGGGCAAGTTGGACATTGCAGCCTCGCAAATGCGTGCCGCCGATACTGAAATCGAGGCGCTTGGCGGAGAAGTGCAGCTTAGTTGGCGCGATGGCATGCTCACTGCGCGGCATGACGTCAGCGCTTCAAATACGGTTTCGGACTTCGGAGCGATTGGCAGCCTGGTCGCTGATGGAACTCTTCGAGCGCGCGATGGCTTCGAACGTGTGGAATGGGACGCGCAGATCGAGGGTGATGGCACATCGCTCGGCAGCAATTTGACCGAGCAATTGCGCACCGTCCGCGACAGTGCGACGGGCACGCTGATCGTGCCTCTGCTTGAGAGGTTTGAAGCGGGTCTCGGGCGGGCGGCAAGCGGCGGCTCAATCGCAGCTGACCTTACTGTTCGTTCGTCCCCGGAAAGCACCAGCTTGGTGATGCCCCAAGGGCGGCTGAGGGCGGCATCGGGCGAGACGCTGCTCGGCCTATCGCGTTTCACCTGGAGCCGTTCTACAAATGCGCCGGGCAGGCTGTCCGGCAACATCGCGACAGGCGGGGCAGATATCCCGCGCATTAGCGGTCGGATGGAGCGGCAGGACGGCGGCGATCTCGCTTTGCGCTTTCGAATGGAGGAATATGTCGCTGGAGCAAGCCGCCTCGCAATTCCCGAATTGCGCGTTACGCAGGGCGCTGGCGGCGCTCTTCGTTTTGAGGGCGAGGTGCTGGCCAGCGGAGACCTGCCGGGCGGGACCGTGCAAGGCTTGAATATCCCGCTGCGGGGCATGTGGTCACCCAGTTCCGGGCTCGCCATTGGCCAGCAATGCACGCAGGTTCGCTTCGCGCAGCTGGCGCTTTATGAGGTCAGCCTCGATCAACGGCTTCTGACCTTGTGCCCCAATGGTGGCGCTTTGGTCCGCTATGATGATGCACTCCAGGTGTCGGGACAAATCGCGGGCCTTGCGCTTGATGGCGATATCGCAGGAACCCCTCTTGCGCTGACCGCGGACCGGGTAGAGATCAATTACCCCGGTGTTGCGACCCTAAGCGGGCTGGATGTCGCAATCGGCGACCCCGCAGAGCCTATCCGCCTGTCCGCCCAGTCGCTTGATGCGAACTTCACTGATTCCATCATAGGGACATTCAGCGGCGGCGAAGTGCGGTTCGACTTTGCGGCGAGCGACCCAGCATCCGTCTATCAGATCCCATTTGAGTTGCTCGCGCTTGAGGGAATGTGGGAATACACCGACCGGTTACAGATAAAGGGTGCCAGCTTTGTGTTGGAAGACCGATTCGAAGAAGACCGCTTCTATCCATTGGTCGCACGCGATGCAGAAATGCAGCTTGTCGGCAATGTCATCACTGGCGAGGCCGATCTGCGCCATCCAGCATCCGACCGGCTTGTGACGTCGGTGACCGTCAATCATTACCTTGGCGACGGTGCTGGCAATGCGAGATTGAATGTGGCGGACCTCACTTTCGATGGGGCGCTCCAGCCGGATGAACTCACAATCTATACCGATGGCGTTGTCGCGCTCGCAAATGGTCGCGTTTCGGGCAATGGCCGGATTGACTGGAATTCCGAGGACGTAACCAGCAGCGGGACTTTCACGACCGACAAGTTCGACTTCGCCGCCGCCTTCGGCCCCGTTAAAGACGCCCGTGCGACAATCGAATTTACGGACTTGCTGGCGCTCACGACCGCTCCCGATCAAGAGATATCCCTGGGATCGATCAACACCGGTATCGAAGTGCTGGATGGGAAGGTAAAATACGCGCTCGAAAACGGTCAGCTGATCAAATTGCAGGATGCGCGCTGGCCCTTCATGGGCGGCGAGTTGATCATGCGCGGCGTGGACCTGAATTTTGCCGTGCCGGAAGAGCGACGCTACATCTTTGAAATCGTCGATCTGGATGCCGGGACGTTCATTTCTGAAATGGAGTTTGGTAACCTTGCAGCGAGCGGAACCTTCAACGGCACAGTTCCGATCATCTTTGACGCGCAAGGCAATGGGCGAATCGAGGGCGGCTTGCTGATCTCCGAGGCTCCCGGTGGGAACCTCTCTTATGTTGGCGATCTGACCTATGAGGATATGGGGGCGATCACCAACTACGCCTTCAACACGTTACGCAGCCTCGACTATCGCCAGATGGCGGTGACTATGGACGGCAGCCTGACCGGCGAGATTATCACCAGCGTACGGTTCGACGGGATCAGCCAGGGCGAGGGCGCATCCCAGAATTTCGTGACCCGGCGGATTGCGAAATTGCCGATCCGTTTCAACATCAATGTTCGGTCGCAATTCTGGGAACTGAGCCGCTTGTTGCGCTCTACCTACGACGCGGAATACTTGCAGGATCCGTGCTTGACGAGCGACCCGAAATGGCGCGCGAGCCGGTTCTATCAGGTAGCGTGTGCAGGCAAGCCCAACGTCAATCCCGAAGATGAACCGATGGGTGAACTTCCCATTCAGCCGCAAGAAAGCGAGACTAAGCCATGATGCTGCCGAAATTGACGGAGCCTTGCGGCGGTGCCACGGGCTTTCCCGGCGAACGGATTATGCGGGGGAGGCCAAATATGCGACGAGTAACGGGGCAGGTCGGGTTTAATATGGCGGGTGCGATTGCACTGGTCGGCACTCTGGGGGGCTGCATCAACGTGGCGGCTCCGGACAAGCCGATCGTGATCGAACTTAATATCAACATCCGCCAGGAAGTGGTTTTTGCTTTGGCTAAAGATGCAGCCAACACAGTTGAGGAAAATGCGGATATCTTTTGATCCCGCAATCACCCTCAACTCAGGAGGAATGATAGAATGACTAAGATGCGCAAATTTGTGCTCTCGGGCCTTGCGGCAGGTGTCGCAATGACCGGTCTGACGGCGCCCGCTCAGGCTCAGCGCGATCCGGCCTATGCTGCTGCTCGCGCCGATGGCAGCATTGGGGAAAAGCGTGACGGATATCTCGGCATTGTTGGTGCGGAGACTGCTGAGTTGCGTCGATTGGTCAACGATATCAATATCAAGCGCCGCGCTGTTTATGCCGAGCGTGCGCAGGCTGCGAACGCCACACTCGATGAATATGCCTTCACCGCCGGGTGCCAGGCGATCCTTCGAACCACATCTGGGGAGAAGTATCAGGCGCCCGATGGCAGCTGGCAGACCCGGACCAGCGCTGCGCCGACCCGCGATCCGCGCTGCCCCTGATTTATGAACGTCGAGGCGTGGGCAGGGGCATTCTCCCGTTCCTGATTGTTCGGCACTTGCGCTTAATGCAATGCCAATGTCTATAATTGCTGCTGCTAAAGCGCGCTTCCGGTTGACTTGAATATGACCCCCTTCTAAGGGGTGCGCGCCCTTGGCGGGCACCTCACTTGCGCGTGCTCTGCATCCATTCACTGGGAGCCTGAACATGAGCGACGAGAAACCCGCACAAGAACCTATCGCCGAGGATGCGCGGATCGATGCACTCGAAGAGCGGCTTAAGGCCGCAACCGAGCGCGAAGAGGAACGCAACCGACCGCGGGTTTCTGGCGCCGATGCGAATTATCGCAGCGGTAACCGGGTGCTCGCGGATCTCCTTGGTGGAATTCTTGGTGGCGCAGTGATTGGCTGGACGATTGATTATTTCGCCGACACTTCGCCCGCGGGTCTGTTGATAATGATGTTCCTCGGGATCATTGTTGCCTTCAGAAACATTATTCGTGCGGCGAACACACGTCCTGACGATCCTGAATGAAGGCCCATTGGGTTTAACGCAGGATCATTCATCAGGGCGCGTTTCATATAAGGTTTAAGGGTTTAGCGATCGTGGCAGCCGAAGCGGGCAAAGTCGATCCGATGAAGCAATTCCAGCTCGAGCCATTGTTTGGTTCGTCGGGCTGGGAATTGGCCGGATTCAATATTGCGTTCACCAACTCAGCCTTGTGGATGGCTATCACCACTTTGCTGATCTGGGCGTTTGTCGCGGGCGGTATGAAGCGCGAGCTGGTGCCCGGTCGCTGGCAAATGGCGGTCGAGAGCTTCACCGGCTTTATCGACGATATGCTGGAGGCCAATATCGGCAAGGCGGGGCGCAAATACGTGCCCTACATCTTCAGCCTGTTCATGTTTATCCTGTTCGCTAACCTCCTCGGCCTGTTGCCGATTGGTTTGGTTGGGCTGCACCCATTCACCTTCACCAGCCACTTTACCGTAACCGGTGTGCTCGCAATCATCAGCTTTGCGATTGTTCTGATTGTCGGCTTTTACCGTCACGGTTTCCACTTCTTCAGCCTGTTCGTGCCCCATGGCACGCCTTTGTGGCTGATCTGGCTGATCCCGGTGATCGAGTTGATTTCATTCCTCGTTCGCCCATTCAGCCTAGCATTGCGTTTGTTCGTTGCCATGATGGCCGGACACGTCCTGCTCAAAGTGCTTTCGAGCTTTGTCATCGACAGCGTCAACGCTGGCCCGATCTTTGGCGGCTTCATCGGCGTGCCAAGCTTTGTGCTGATGATCGCGATTAGCGCACTCGAAATTCTCGTAGCCGGCATTCAGGCCTACGTTTTCGCTCTACTGACGTCGCTGTACATCAACGACGCAGAGAACCTTCACTGAGTTTTATCTCTCAAATTTACTAGATTGATCCCAAAGGAGTTTTTCAAATGGAAGCAGAAGCAGCCAAGCTCGTAGGCGCAGGCCTTGCAGCAATCGGTGCCGGCATGGCCGCCATCGGCGTTGGTAACGTGTTCGGTTCGTTCCTTGAGAGCGCACTGCGCAATCCAGGCGCTGCCGACGGCCAACAGGGTCGCCTGTTCATTGGCTTTGCCGCAGCTGAGCTTCTCGGCCTGCTGGCATTCGTAGTGGCGATGATCCTGATCTTCGTCGCCTAATAATGCTCTGGTGATCCGGTCGGCGACTGCGCTGACCGGGCCGCCAACCCTTGTTGACGACGCCCTTTCCGCTCGGACGGGGCACCAAACGACAGGTTTCGGACAGCTCGCATGCCTCAGATAGCTCAATTAGCCGAATTCTATTCCAGTCAGGTCTTCTGGGCTCTGGTGTTCTTCGGCCTCACGTTTTTCATCATTGGACGCGGAATGGTGCCCAAAGTGATGGGCACGGTTGAGTTGCGTGACAAGCAGATCGCTGACGATCTCGCCGCGGCTCAGGCTGCGCGCGATGCGGCAGACGAGCAGGAAGAGGCATGGCGTAAGCGCGAGAATGAAAATCGCGCGGCCGCCCAGACTACGATTGCTGATGCGAAGGCCAAGGCCTCGACCAAGACCGATGCGAAGCTCGCCAAGGCGCAGGCCAAGATCGACGCCAAGCTTGAAGCAGCCGAATTGGCGATCGCCGAAGCCCGCACCAATGCGATGGTTGAGGTGGAAACGGTCGCCGCAGAGGCAACGCAGGACATCGTATCGCGTCTGTCTGGCGCCAAAGTTGATAAACGCACCGCCCGCGCGGCGGTGAAGAAAGCGCTCGCCAATGGCTAATGCACTCACACTTTTGGCCAGCGCCGCAGAAGATGGCAAAGCCGCGCCATCGGCGTTGTTCTTGCAGGATTACCAGTGGGTTTCGCTGGCGATGTTTGTGCTGCTGGCGATATTCGTCTGGAAGAAAGTACCTGGCCTGATCACCGGCGGGCTCGACTCCAAGATTGCTGAGATCAAGCAGCAGCTTGACGAGGCAAAGACCCTGCGCGCCGAAGCAGAAGCTCTGCGCGATGAATACGCAGCCAGAATCGCTGGCGCTGAGAAAGATGCCGAAGCGATGATGGAAGGCGCTCAACGCGAAGCCGACGCGATCCTCACCAAGGCGGAAGCTGACGGCAAGGACATGGTCGCGCGCCGCCAGCGCATGGCGGAGGACAAGATCGCCGCCGCCGAACGCGATGCTGTTGAAGAAGTCCGAGCCAGCGCAGTCGATGCAGCAACTTCTGCTTCGCGCAAACTGATCGCGGACAAGCTTGATGCCGACGCAGATCGCGCATTGGCTGACGAGGTCATTTCCTCGATCTGAGCCCTGAGGTGATCTCCTGCGAAAGCAGGAGTCCAGGGGGAAGTAGCGCAGTTTTCTTTGGGTTCCTGTTTCCGCAGGAACTCACGAACTACATTTCGAACACCACTTTGCCGACCAATTCGCGGTTGGCCATCGCTTCGAAGCCTTCGCGCCAGCGCGACAATGGCAGCACGCGGTCGATTGCCGGTATGATCTGGCCCGCTGATGCTAGGTCAGCGATGGCAGCATTGATTGCTTGACCCCGTTCGGGGAAACGCCGCGCATATTCGCCAGCGCGCAGGCCCAAGACCGAGAAACCTTTGATTAGCGGGATGTTGGTCGCGATTTCAGCAATCCGTCCGCTGGTGAAACCGACGACCACAAGCTTGCCCGCAAAAGCAACGCAACGTTTGCTCTCATCGAATACATCGCCGCCGACGGGGTCGAACACGATGTCACACAGCTTGTCGCCGGTAATCTCGGCGACCTTCTCGCGGAAGCGTCCTTCGGAGACGATCACAGCATCCGGTTGGTAAAGCGCCGCAATGCGCTCGCGTTTCGCCTCAATGCCAGTTGCAGCAATCACCTTCGCCCCCATGGCTTTGGCTAGATCCACGGCTGCCAGGCCGACACCGCCGCTGGCCCCGTGAACCAGCACCCATTCGCCTTGCTTGAGCCCGCACAGCTCGATCAGGCCGGTGTAAGCAGTGGAATAGGCCGCGCCCATTGCCGCGCCCTGCGCGAAGCTCAGCCCATTGGGAAGGGGAGAGAGACCGCGGGCGGGAATGCTGGCGTATTCTGCGAAAGCGCCGGTCTTGTTGCCGCCGATCACTTTGTCGCCGGGGGAAAAGCCGCTCGCGGGGTCCGCTTCGACAACCTCGCCCGCCAATTCCAATCCGCTGGTGAAGGGGGGCTCCGGTTTGAACTGGTATTCGCCGCGCGTCATTAACAGATCGGGAAAGTTGAGCGAGGCGGCGCGCACGCGCACCAGCACTTCGCCGTTGCTGCGGGTGGGTGGCTCACAATCGACCAACTCAACGCCCGACAGATCATCGGACAGCGTCTCAACCCGAAGAGCCTGCATTGAGTTTAGAAGTTGTCCTTGGCTTCGCGCAGGGCAGCAAAGGTTTCGTATGGCTCGCTGCCGCCCCATTTCGCCATCATCGCTGGATCATCGGCGCGCAGGAAGGGGTTGGTCTCCAACTCCCGTTTGAGCACGGTGGGGACGGTCGGTTCGCCGCGTGAGCGCTTGTCCTTGATCTCC
>JBCBDF010000041.1:0-12690 GCA_038529875.1 Pseudomonadota bacterium
GCCGGCCTCGACAAGATCATCGCTGACACTTCAGAAGCGCTCAATCGGATTTGGCGCGCATGTCGCCGATCCTGACAAGCGCAAGGTTGGCGAACTGCTCGAAAAGAGCGAGCCGGAAGATCTGCTGAAATTCGGTCTGATTCCTGAATTTGTCGGTCGCCTTCCAGTGATTGCGACCCTCCACGATCTCGACGTCGACGCTCTCGTCACTATCCTGACCGAACCGAAGAATGCCATCGTCAAGCAGTATGGCAAGCTGTTCGAACTCGAAGATGTCGACCTGACGTTCACCGACGATGCACTGAAGGCGATTGCTGAGCGCGCGATCAAGCGGAAGACCGGCGCGCGTGGCCTGCGCTCGATCGTCGAGGGCATTCTACTCGATACTATGTTCGACCTGCCCGATATGGACGGTGTCAGCGAAATCGTGGTCGATGCCGAAGTGGTTGAGGGCAAGAAAGACCCCGTCCAGGTGCTAGGCGGCAAAGACGATGAGAAGGAAGAAGCGGCGTAGTTTTGTACGCGACCGCTGACGCTACTTGAGCGCGGAATTACGATCTGCCGCGCACAGACACTACCTGTTCGTCTGTAGTCAGAACAAGCTGCGCAGTCCCACTGCGGAGCATGCCTTCGCCGAGTATCCCGGCATTATTACCATGTCTGCTGGCACCAATCGTGGTGCGGAGAATCCGCTGACCGATGAGTTGGTCGAGTGGGCGGATGTCATCTTCGCGATGGAGCGCCAGCATCGGAGCAAGCTTCAGAAGACGCATCGGCGCGCGCTGAAAGGTAAGCGGGTGATTGTGCTCGACATTCCTGACGAATTTCCATTTATGGATCCAGAACTCGTCAAACTGGTTAAGACGAAGATGCTCCGCTGGCTGCCGAATTTCTGAAATCATCTTCCTGAATCAAAAACCCCGCCCGACCAGGAGGATGGTCGGACGGGGCCTTGAGTTGCACTGTCTCAGTGGGAGGGAAGGGGAAAGTGAGACAGTGCGAAGGGGGGTATCGCTTACGCGGGGAGGAACACTCCATCGGTCACGTGGATCACGCCATTGGAGGTGTCGACATCTGCGGTGGTCACTGCAGTTGAGCGACCTGCCGCATCGGTGATAATAACGGTGCCGCCAGCGAGGCGTGCGGTCAGCTTGCCACCTGAAACAGTAGTGAGGGAGGCCTCACCGCCATGCTTGTTGATCAGCTCGACGAGGTCGCCGCTCGTAACTCTGCCAGCTACTGCGTGATAGGTCAGGATGCCGGTGAGCGTTCCCTTGTTTTCAGGCTTTACGAGCGTTTCCACCGTGCCTGCGGGCAGCTTGGCGAAGCCCGTGTCGGTCGGTGCAAAAACGGTCAGCGGACCGGGGCCTGCCAGTGTTTCAACCAGACCAGCGGCTTGAACTGCGGCGACCAGCGTGTTGTGGACGCCGGTGCTCTGCGCGGTTTCGACGATGTTGGGGGCCTGCGTTGCAGCAGCGCTTTCATGCGCAATTGCTGGCGCGGTTGAAACGGCCGCGAGGCCGGTGCTGGCGGCGATTGCGGCAAATGCAGCCGCTTTGAACTTGGTGAACTTCGGGGTCATAGGCATTGGGGTATCTCCTTTGTCTACAAGACCTCCCGTTCTTGTGTGAGGAGCTACGCAGGCATCTTGTACGTGGATGCGACATTGCCAATAAATTTTAAGAAAAGACTATTTTTCAATCGCTTGTGGTTACACCTGCGAAAGCGCGCCCTGCGCAACCACCGGTCCGGCATCCACGCCTTCGGGCTTGCCACCGATCGGTTCGCGGGTCAGTACCAATTCGACCCCGTCGCCCATATTGCGGGTTATGTCGCCTGGCAGATCGACTGAACGTACCTCGCCAGGCGCGACCACTCCGAGCGATTGCAATGCGCTGCCATCGGCAGGGACCAGCCATAATTCATGATCGTGCACGCCGTCTGGCGTCAGGCCAATCGCGGCGACCAGCATGCGCTCGCTCTCGGGAATGTAGGTCACATCTAGGCGCAACGCGGTGTCGCCGATTGGAATGGTTGCGACCAGCGGATCAGCGGCGGCGAAGGTCGGTGTCGGCTGCGGATCGGTGCCCGGAGTGCCGCTGGGGAAGGCGAGGAAAGCGAGCGCAACAGCGGCAGCAGCCGAGGTAATCCCGGCGGTCCACTGCCAGCGGCGCACCTTGTCTTTGAGGCTTTGCAACTCGATGACTTGTGCACCCGTTGCTCCGCTGCCTTCACTGGCGGCCAGCACGCGTGCGGCAATATGATCCCAAACCTCAGCGCTTGGTTCAGCGCCCGCGACCTCGTCCGTCCATGGAGCGAACCAATTGTCCCACCATTCCTTGCGTGCCGCGAATTCAGGATCACTGGCGAGCTTACCGCGCGCAGTGAGCAATTCCTCGCCTTCGAGCAGGCCCAGTGAGAATTCCGCTGCCAGCATCGGGTCGTCGCGTTTGATGTCGTCTTGTTCGCTCATTCGCTCGCCTCCAGGCAAGCGCGCAGCTTCTGCAAGCCGCGGCGGATCCAACTCTTCATCGTGCCCAGCGGCACATCGGCTCGCTCTGCCAGTTGCGCATAAGTGTGCCCTTCGAAAAAGGCGGCGCGAATATGCGTCTGTGTTTTGTCGTCGAGCCCTTTGAGGCAGGTGTGGATCTGCGCTGTCTGTTCTGCGTCGACCAGCAGTGTGTCGGCCAAAGGCGCCTCGTCCGGCAGTGGGGAGGCCTCCTCGACGGGAACAGCACCGCCGCGCACTTTGCCGGTGCGCAGCCGATCAATCGCCCGATTGCGCGCAAACGTCGCCAACCACGAAATCGGGCTCGCCCGCGTGGGATCATAGCGATCGGCTCGCTGCCATAAATTCACATATACGTCTTGCAACGCGTCCTCGGCTTCTTTTCTATCGCCCAAGATACGCAAGCAAATGCCGAACAGTTTCACCCGCGTTGCGCGATATATTTCTTCGAGCGCGCTGCGATCGCCATCGGCCAAGCGCGCCATCGCCGCCTTCAACGCTTCTCGCGCCTCCGCGCTTGCCGGGGTCGGTCCGGAAGTGGGGCCAGAGGAGCGGGCGGCCGCCATCAGCAGCAACCCTGGTCGTGGTGCGTGCGCTCAATCTGCAGCGTCGAATGGCCAATGCCGAAATTCTCTTTGAGCGAGGTGGCGGCGGCGCCAAGGAAGTCGTCACACGGTGCATCCGGCATAACGAGGTGCGCGGTAAGCGCGGTCTCTGTTGTCGACATCGGCCAGATATGCAGGTTGCGCACGGTCTCAACTCCCTCTAGCTGAGCCAAATGACGGTGCACGTCGGCTTCGTCAATCCCATCCGGCACACCCAGCAGACCCATTTTGAGGCTGTCCCTGGCCAGGCCCCATGTGCCCCATGCAATCATAGCAACAATTGCCAGGCTCACCAGCGGGTCAATCCACACGATACCGGTGTAAATGATTGCGATTCCTGCAATTACCACGCCTAGCGAAACCAGCGCATCGGCGGCCATGTGCAAGAATGCGCCGCGAATGTTGAGGTCGGATTTGCGGCCCCCCATGAATAGCATCGCGGTGGCGGCATTGATCACGATGCCGATCCCAGCGACCACGACCATCACCATGCCCTGCGTCTCGACCGGCTCGAACATGCGGTGGATTGTCTCGAACAGGATCGCCCCGATGGCGATGGCGAGCAGCATGGCATTGGCAAGTGCAGCGAGAATGGTGGAGCTCTTGAAACCGTATGTGTAGCCCGTGCGTCGCGGCTTACGCGCGGCGATGTTCGCGACCCAGGCTAGGATCAGCGCGAGCACATCGGACAGGTTGTGGCCTGCATCAGCGACCAGTGCCATTGAGCCGGAGAGGAAGCCATAAGTCGCCTCGACAACGACAAACGCTGAATTGAGCGCAATGCCAATCGCGAACGCCTTGCCAAAATCCGCCGGGGCGTGGCTGTGCCCGTGAGCCCCGTGCGCATGGCTGGGCTCGTGATCATCGGCATGGTGGTGGGCATACCCCAAATGACTGTGTCCCGCTCCCATCGCTCTAGTTATAGACGCAGGAATCGAGCCCGTCACGTTTCACCACCGCGATGCGCGAGCGGATTGTGTTGCCATGGCGGCGCAACCATCCGCTGGGAGAGACGACAGCGCGCTTCTTCGGCAAGGGTAGGGCGGCGGCCATGCGTGCGGCCTCTATCGGCGCGAGCCGCGCAGCGGACTTGTCGTAATATCGCTGCGCGCCCGCCTCTGCGCCATAAGTGCCGATGCCGGTCTCGGCGACGTTGAGATAGACCTCCATGATGCGCTGCTTGCCCCAAATTTTCTCGATCAGGAAGGTGAACCACGCTTCCAACCCTTTGCGGAAATAACCGCCGCCTTGCCACAGGAACACGTTCTTCGCCGTCTGTTGGGTAATGGTGGACCCGCCGCGTATCCGCCCACCCTTGGCATTGTATTCGAGAGCTTTCTCGATCGCCTCTGTGTCAAAGCCATTGTGCGTGCAAAACTTGCTGTCCTCGGCCGCGATCACGGCGGCGACCAGATTGGGATCGATATTGTCGAGGCTTTCCCAATCCTTCGTGATGCCGTTCTCATCCATCACCATGGTCGCGGTGATGGGTACGGGCACGAATCTGAACAGGATTACGAGCGCGAGGGAGATCCCGATAAACCACAATATGAATTTGGCGGTGAAACGAGCGAGCGTGCGGATCATGCGAGAGGGTTAGCTTCGAGACTTTTTACGCGCAAAGAAAAACCCTCCCCGGCGCGAACCGGAGAGGGCGTTGGTGATATCGTTAAAAACTAGCGCTTACGCCACTCCCGGCAGCAGTCGCTCGCCTGCGATCCGCTGCATCGCTTTTTGCAGCTTTTCAAACGCGCGCACTTCAATCTGCCGGATCCGCTCACGCGAAACGTCATAGACCTGTGAAAGCTCTTCCAGCGTTTGCGGCTTCTCGGTAAGTCGCCGTTCGGTCAAAATGTGCTGCTCACGCTCGTTGAGGCTATCCATTGCCTCCACCAGCATTTCGTGCCGCACATTGGCCTCTTCCGCATCGGCCACCGTCTCATCTTGTAATGGACGGTCATCGGTGAGCCAATCCTGCCACTCGCCAGAGCCGTCCTCTCCATTGCGCATCGGCGTGTTGAGCGAGCCATCGCCGCCCATCATCATCCGACGGTTCATATTGATCACTTCCTGCTCCGGAACGCCCAGATCGGTTGCGATCTTGGTCACATCTTCCGGTGACAGGTCGGTGTCTTCATACGCCTCAAGCTGCTTTTTCATCCGGCGAAGGTTGAAGAACAGCTTCTTCTGCGCGGCGGTGGTGCCCATTTTCACGAGGCTCCAGCTGCGCAGGATAAACTCCTGCATGCTCGCCTTGATCCACCACATCGCATAAGTCGCGAGGCGGAAGCCGCGATCGGGCTCGAACTTCTTGACGCCCTGCATCAGGCCGACATTGCCCTCTGAAATAAGGTCGCTGACCGGCAGGCCATATCCGCGATAGCCCATCGCGATCTTGGCCACGAGCCGCAGGTGACTGGAGACCAGCTGCGAAGCGGCCTCGGGGTCCTCATGTTCTTGATAGCGCTTGGCGAGCATATATTCCTGCTCAGCCGTCAGCACCGGGTATTTCTTGATTTCCGACAGGTAGCGGTTGAGGCTCTGCTCGCCGCTCAGCGCCGGAACCGTGGTTTTGGTCTTACTCACTGTTTTCCTAACCTTTCTTGCGTCAACCCGCAGTGCCGGACCTCTGATGAGCATCCGATTATTCGGGCCACTCGGTTACATATACGCAGCTCAAATCATTTTTGCTGCAACTTTCATCGATTAAAACGCTCCAGTTCGTCGATTAGTTCCCGCATATCCTCTGGTAAATCCGCGGAAAACCGCATGTTTTCGCCAGAAATCGGATGTAGGAAACCCAATTCCGCTGCATGCAGCGCCTGCCGAGTGAATTGCTGGCTTTGCAGTAGGAATTTCAGGGGTTTGGGCGTTTTGCCGTAGAGTGGATCTCCTAATAGCGCATGACCGATTGATGCGCAGTGAACGCGGACCTGGTGGGTTCGCCCGGTTTCAAGCCGACATTCGATCAAAGCGCTCGATTCGAACCGTTTAAGTACTTTGTAATGGGTTACCGCATGTTTGCCGCGTGAGGCTTTCTTGTCGAGCACGGCCATTTTCTTGCGATTGGTGTCGGAGCGACCGATTCGTTCGGCAATTGTACCTTCCTTTGGGCTCGGATGGCCGCCGCAAATCGCGAGATAGCGGCGGTGGAGGCTGTGATCTGCGAACTGGCGCGCTAGCCCCTCATGCGCTGCGTCGGATTTGGCGACCACCAGCAGGCCGGATGTGTCCTTGTCGATCCGGTGGACGATCCCCGGTCGCGCGACTCCGCCAATGCCGGATAGCTGGCCGGAACAATGGTGCAGCAATGCGTTCACCAGTGTGCCATCGGGATTGCCAGCGGCTGGGTGGACCACCATGCCTGCAGGCTTGTTTACGACGATCAGGTGTTCATCCTCAAATGCGACGTCGAGGGGTATGTCTTGCGGTAGCGCCTCTGCTTCGGCGGCGGCGGGTACATCGATCTGGAAGCTTGCTCCTGCGGCAACCTTTGCGGACGGCGACGTTGCCGCCGCGCCATCCACCTGCACATGTCCTTCGGCGATCAATGCCTGCACCCGCGCACGGGACAGCTCGGTCGCATCGGCCAGGGCTTTGTCGAGGCGAGCGGGGGCGGCGATAATACCAGTAATGACTTGTGCATCGGGCATTTCGGCCCCTTACCCGTCTGCCCTGAGCTTGTCGAAGGGCTGTACTTTGGATAGCTGGAAGGCATGCCGTTCTGGACTTATATGCTTCATTGCAACGCTGGCGTATTTTACACCGGCCAGACCGATGATCTTGACCGTCGTATTGTCGATCATAAAGCGGGACGCTTTCCCGGCTTCACTCGCGATTACCTACCTGTCGAACTCGTTTGGTCTCAAGAGTTCGCCACCCGCGATGAAGCCAAGACTGCCGAAAAGCAGATCAAAGGTTGGTCGCGAGCGAAAAAGCTGGCGCTGATTCGCGATGATTGGGTGGAAATTTCGCGGCTCTCAAAAAGCAAGAACAGCCCTTCGACAAGCTCAGGGCAGGCGGAAATCGGTGTGTCGGCTGAAATGCTAGAAGCACTAACAAGTATAGCTCAGGCGGCCCATCCGCATGAAGCCTGCGGAATTCTGACGGGCCAAGGTATGTCCATTAGCGGCATGATTGAGGCTCGCAACGTCCACCCCGCCCCCGCGACGCATTTCGAGATCGACCCGCAGGCGCTGATCGATGCGCATCGGGCCGAGCGAGCGGGCGGGCCGCAGGTGATGGGCTATTTCCATTCCCATCCGTCAGGCGATGCCTGTCCATCGGAAATGGACCGCGCGATGTCGGCTGGCGATGGCAAGGTTTGGGCTATCGTCGCGGCTGAGGGCGTGATGTTCTGGCGGGATGATCCCGAGGGCTTCCATGCGCTTTCCTACGATGTCATCGGTCGCTAATCCGGCCCGATGCTTTGCCCTCACAACTCCATTTGCCCATGTTTTGGTGGGCTTACGACAGGGGGTCACTGGCGAGGGCGGCTTTTTTCACCTAGGAAAGTGTTCCATGTGTTCCATCCAGTAGGATTTGAAACCATTTCATGAGTGCCACTTCACCAACTGATCTCGCGAGCCTGCTGTGCTCGCGCCTATGCCATGACATGCTCTCCCCAGTGGGGGCGCTCTCCAACGGGCTCGAATTGCTTGCTGAAGAGCAAGACCCTGAAATGCGCGAGAGATGCATGGAATTGCTCGAGCAAAGCGCAAAAATCAGCACGGATAAGCTCAAATTCTTCCGTCTGGCCTTCGGTGCGGCAGGCGGATTTGGCGAAGCTGTTCCGGTGGAGGAAGCGCATGATGTGATTTCCGCGCTTGCCTCCGACGCCAAGGAGGTGACGCTGAATTGGGCAATCGAGGAAAAGACCCTGCCCAAGCCGGCTATCAAGGTGATGCTCAATCTCTCGCAGATCGCGCTTGATGCGCTGATCCGGGGCGGGACAATGGATATCGGGGCCGAGCTGAACGAAGGCAATGTCGAGATTGTGGTCCGTGCCAATGGTGACCGGATCGCGTTCGACGAGACAATTGGCCGCGCGCTGCAAAGCGAGCTTGGGGCTGGCGAGCTTTCGAGCCGCACGGCAGCGGCGCATATGATCGCGCAATTGGCAGAAGAATGCGGTGGAGGCCTGCAATACAAGCTGACCGACACGGCGCTCGTTATGGGCGCGGTGATCCCCCAACCCGAAGGGATGATCGGGTAATCCCATGACGGGGGCTGGTATTGGGCCGGGGATGGGATTTGGAACCGGAGATGAACTGGTCCATGCTGAGCGCTTGTCGCCCAATTTCAACGATCGCAAAGCACCGATCAACATGCTGGTGGTGCACTACACCGAGCTCGAAAGCGCCGAGGTCTCGATTGACCGGTTGTGCGACCCTGATGCGGGTGTCAGCGCGCATTACGTAATCAGCGAAGATGGCGTTGTCACCCGGTTGGTTCCGGAGGAAAAGCGCGCATGGCACGCCGGCCAATCCTATTGGCGCGGCGAAAAGGATGTGAACTCGGCCAGTATCGGGATCGAGCTCGACCATCCCGGCCACGCGCTTGGCTATCGCGGATTTGCCGATGCGCAGATCGAGGCGCTGATCCCACTCATGGCGCGGATCGTGAAGCAATATGACATTCCGCGCGCCAATGTGGTCGGACATTCCGACGTAGCGCCAGAGCGCAAGATCGATCCTGGCGAGCTGTTCCCATGGGATCGCATTGCCGAATATGGGCTGTGCCTGGCCAAGCCGGACAAGCTTGATTTGGGCGATCCGTTCGACTCCGATGGCGCGTTCTACCTCGCGCTTGAGCGGTTCGGTTATGACATAACCGGCGGGATCAAGACGGTTGAAGCGTTCCAGCGGCGTTGGCGCCCGGAACTGATCGATGGCGCAATCGACCAGCAGATCGGAGCGATCCTGTTCCAGCTGTTGCTTGATCGGGACCGGGGCCTGTCGCGTTGAGGCGATAAGCGGGCTTCCACAAGCTACTGGCAGACCCTATATGCGCCGGTGTCAGGGGGCCAAGGCAGCCGCTGCTTCGACTTCGCTCAGCATGAGCGGGTTGGAGGAGAGGAAAGTCCGGGCTCCACGAAGCAAGGGTGGCGGGTAACGCCCGCCGGGCGAGGGCTTACGGGCCTGAGCTCAGGGAAAGTGCCACAGAGAGTATACCGCCGATGGAGGCTAAACCTCACAGGCAAGGGTGAAAGGGTGCGGTAAAAGCGCACCGGGGTTCTGGCAACAGCGCCCGCATGGCAAACCCCACCCGGAGCAAGGCCAAATAGGGGTCTCGCGCCGCCAAATCTTCGGATGACGCGGCAGGAACGCTTTGTTCTGAGAGACCCGGGTTGGCTGCTTGAGCCGCGCAGCAATGTGCGGCCTAGATGAATGGCTGCCACTGCACGGCAGGTCTGCTTGCAGATACCGCGCGCAGGACAGAACCCGGCTTATGCGGCCCCCTGATGTTTGTGCGCCGCACCCGTTCGGTCAGTGCGCGGAGCGTTGGTGACGAAACAATCCAGCTCCCTTTTCGTCATCCCGGACTTGATCCGGGATCTATGCCGGACGAAGTGCAAGATCGCCCTGGACCGCAGCCTGTCCGTTTCACGGACAGTTTATCCTGAGCGCCTGCCTTGTAGGCAGTCGAAGGGCTGGGGTGACGCGGGGGACAATGACGAAACGGTAATGTTCTGAGCCTATTGCCTCTCTTTCATCAGAGGAGGTGGGAATGCGAGCGATCTATGGGTTTTGGCTGGTGCTGGCCGCGATAATGAGCCCATCGTGTTCCGGTGCAGATGACGCACCTGATTACCGCTATCGCCTGACGGTCGAGGTCGAAACGCCGGACGGCGTGAAGAGCGGCTCCAGCGTGATTGAGGTGACGCAGCGGCTTGTGCGACCGGGGTCGAATCTTAGCAGCGTTGGCGTAGAGCGCCGTGCACGCGGCGAAGCGGTGGCGGTTGACCTGCCTGACGGGCAGACTTTGTTCGCGCTTTTGCGGTCCGAGGATACTGTGGATTGGGCAACTTATATCCTGCCATGGATAGCGCCTGAGGTGCGCGGGGAAGATTTCGTCGAACAGCTCGATAATCCGCTTACTTTGGAAGGCGAGGTTGAACTGCCCCCTCTGCTTCCAGTGTCAAATCTCGGCGAACGCTCAGGCTATCCGATGCTGGTGACTTTTGGCGATCTGGATGATCCGACCAGCGTGGAGCGGGTCGATCCCGACGATCTGGCAGCGACCATTGGCGAAGGTATGATCCTCAAGCGCATAACTGCGCAAATCACCAATGATCCTGTGACTACCGGGATTGAGGAAAAGCTCAGATGGCTGCCAGACCAAAAACAGGGCATGTTGGACGGCCGAATCAACAACACACTTAAGGCAGAAAATCGACTTGCAAATGATTTGTCGAGGTGGGATTTTTCTCAAGGATTGCTACCATGAACCGCGAAGTCTTACTTTCACTGTTGGCCCTCGATGCTTACAATCGTGGCTGAGCGCTCAATACTTTCCTACTTTGCGCTCCGCCGCCATATTCTGCGCGGTTCTTTCCCATCGTTGATCTCGTAAGACGCGCACCATCTCTTGCGTGCAAAAATCCTGCACTGCAAAAGTTACACATTGCGTGGCTTTTGCAGTTTCAAGTCGCTCTAAACAAAAGAAAATTCCCAAAATTCACAGGTTTGAAAAGCGCAAATGCGTTCCAGACTGTGCGCCTGCCTTAAGCCCCAAATTGAGGGCAGGCTAAGCCGCCACATCCTCTTTCACTTTCACCGGTGGATACAGCTCGTCCAGCGGCCTTGAGCGGCCATCGGCGCATACCATCCGCACGTGATAGCGCTTCATCTGGCGCGGTTCGCGAACGCCTACGCTGTGTGCGATCACCCCCACTTCCTTGCGCATTTGCTTGACGAAATTGGCGACCCGCACCGCTTTGTCGGCCGGGTCCAGCCCGCGCTGCAGGCTGGGATCATGCGTGGTGATGCCGGTGGGGCAGGTGTTCTTGTTGCACTTCATCGCCTGGATACAGCCGAGCGCAAACATGAAACCGCGCGCGGAGATGGTGAAATCCGCGCCCGCGCAGATTGCCCAGGCGACATCAGCCGGGGTAACCAGCTTGCCGCTCGCGATAATGCGGATGCGATCCTTCAAGCCGTGCTTGTCGCGCAGATCGACCAGCATCGGCAGCGCCTCGTCCAGGGTTAGCCCGACATTATCGATCAGGGGCAGCGGCGCCGCGCCAGTTCCGCCATCGCCGCTGTCTACGGTTATGAAATCGGGCGCGCTTTCTACTCCGCGTCGGTTCACCTCTTCAAACAAGTTATCCAGCCAGCCATAGGCGCCGATCACGGTCTTGAACCCGACCGGTTTGCCCGTAACCTCGCGGATGTGCGCAATCATATCGAGCAGCTCTTCGATATTGCCGATATCGGGATGTCGGTTGGGGGAGATGGAGGCGGTGTGCGGCTCGATCCCGCGAATTTCCGCGATTTCCTCATTGACCTTGGCCGCGGGCAGGATGCCGCCTTTGCCCGGCTTTGCGCCTTGCGACAGCTTGATCTCGAACATTCGCACCTGATCGTGAGCGGCGACTTCGCGCAGCTTTTCGTCGCTGAGGTTTCCGTCCTTGTCGCGCACGCCGTATTTCGCGGTGCCGATCTGGAAGACGATGTCGCAGCCGCCCTCCAGGTGATAGGGCGAGAGGCCGCCTTCGCCAGTGTTCATCCAGCACCCGGCCTTTGCCGCTCCGTTGGAGAGCGCGCGCACCGCCGGGGTCGACAGCGCGCCGTAGCTCATGCCTGAAACGTTGAACATCGAGGGCGCATCATAGGGTATGCGCGCGGCCCCCTCGCCGATCCGCATAGGGGCTGCGTCTACCGCGTCGCTTTCCAGCGTTGGCCACGGGCAATTGACGAAAATCGGTGTGCCTACAGGGTCGAGATTGCGGGTCGAACCAAAGGCGACATTGGTCGATTTGCCGCCAGATGCATCATAGACCCAGTCGCGCTGAGCCCGGTTGAAAGGCAGTTCCTCGCGGTCCATCGCGAAGAAGTACTGGCGGAAAAACTCGCCCAGTTCCGAAAAGACATAGCGCAGGCGGCCGATCACGGGATAATTGCGCCGCACCGCATCGGCGGTTTGGAAGCGGTCGATGAAGAACAGAACGACGATGCCGGCCAGCAAAACGCCAACGACAAAGACAAAGATGTTCGACAGCCATCCCAGCGTGTTGATCATGATCGCGGCCCTCCCTGTAAGCGTGTGTGCTCAGTTAGTTCGCGAGAAGACTAGCATAGGTTACAATGCGGGCGACAGAGCGCGCTGACGGGTTGGGAGTTACAACCGCGAAGGTCTTAGACGTAAGGGGCCGGGCTTCACCATCTGGCGAAACCCGGCCCACTTAATCCTTGTATTTATGCGAGCGCTTAGAACTTCCAGGTCAGCGAGGCGCGTCCCTGGTTGTTGGTCAGCACGCCGCGGCCCAGATCGGAGGTGACCGACAGTGCAGCCTTCACCCGGCTCGACAGCGCCATCTCGGCCCCGGCATTGATCGACACCCATTCCGGATCG
>JBCBDF010000042.1:0-12493 GCA_038529875.1 Pseudomonadota bacterium
CCGGCTCCGCTAGGCCCAAGATCTTCCTCAC
This sequence comes from Pseudomonadota bacterium, assembly GCA_038529875.1. GTDB lineage: Bacteria > Pseudomonadota > Alphaproteobacteria > Sphingomonadales > Sphingomonadaceae > Erythrobacter. The sequence goes on from JBCBDF010000042.1 coordinate 32, forward strand.
GCGAGCCGGTACGTTCATATTCGTTTTCTTCCTCTTCTTTACCGCGCTGTTCGGGCTCCTCGGAGTGCTACGTGGCCGCTATATGAGGCGCCAATCGACCTGACCGAACTGAAAGATGGTGCAAATCAGCGTCCAAAAATTGGCCGGAAACGAACGCTAGGCATTTCGTCAAATATACACCCCTTTTTCGCGCCAGCTGAGAAGACACCATCCTCGGATGACGGCTTCAATCTAATTCAACGATATACAAAGATTGTGGATCTAAAAGTTGGAGAAAATATTGCTCTTTCTCCCGAACCACAAAATGAACATAAACAGAGCCCATCCTCCCGCTAACTGGTATGCCAACTCTAGGTCATTGGGTTCGTACTCTGGAAATTTACCTACTAAGATAATTATTCCCAAAATTGGTATGAATGCAGTCAACAGGAGCAGCGCTCTGAATCGGTTTCTAACCCGTACAAGACTTGGCTTGAATATCCCGATGGCACCAGCAATGAAAGAAATGAAGCTCAGTCCAAAGAGCACCATGTTCACACTGGCCTGAAGGAAACTCATTTCCGCTGATGCAAACAATACTTTGACGTTGATACAATCAAAACGATACCTCTCAATATGCACGCTATCCGAAGCTTTGGATCGCTCGTTACAGACTATGGTGAGCACTTTGGCACAGAAGGTCAATATGCTCATAGCCCGGAGATTAGGCGTTCGGGCGCTGCTTTGCGTCCTATGCGGCACCAAAGTTAGAATGACCGCTGCTGGGTCGGGAGTCGCCACAAGAGCAGTGGCAGGACTGCGTCTGCTTTCTTAGCGTCCGCGCTGAAACCAGACATTCCGCTTTCACTCCCAATTGCGGACAGTTGACCACAATCTGCCAACACTTTCCTCCATGCCGGGAGCCCGACCCAACCGTCGGAAAAGTGGATTCCCGCGTGCGCGGGAATGACGAAGGGGAAGGGGGAAATGACGAGGGAGGGCGGAGCACTGCCAATGCTTTCCTACATCGCCAAAATCTGACCTAAACTGGCGGATGAAGCATTATCTGCCGCCCGTTCGCCGCCCTCGCATTCCGCCCAGGGAAATCCCGCCCTTCCACGCCGTCCCGGTGCGCATCCGAGCGGATGGGTGGACGCCGATGCGGCAGGCGGAATTTATCGGTCATCTGGCCGAAACACGGTCGGTCGCGGCCGCAGCGCGGGCGGTGTCCATGGGTCGCGAAAGCGCCTATCGCCTGCGCACCCGCGAGGGGGCCGATGGCTTCAACGCCGCCTGGGATGTGGCGCTGGCGCGGCTCGGATCGGAAGCGGGCAGGGCACGCTACTTCGCGGATGTGGAGGGTGCGCGCATGGCACTGCGCCCCTCACGGAAAGTCACACTTCGCGAATTGCAATGGCGCATCGACACCGGAATCTGGCGCGTCATCCTGCGCAATGGCCGCTATGCCGGAGTGCGCTGCAAACCCGACAATTCTGCGCTTTTCGCGCTGCTGCGCCGCACCGCTCGCGCCGATTTGGTGGAAGGGTGAGCGGGGTGGCTCGGCGGAAAGTCACACTTTTCAAGCGCGTATTCTGCGTTCCATCGAAGCCTTATCGCGCCGCCAATCGGGTGCGGTTCATCTTGACCTCGCTAGCAAGCGCTCTACTCGCGACGCCATTACCCGCAACGGGCGAAATCACTGGAGAGCATCCTGATGGCCACTGGTCAGCCAACACCCCCCGACACCCAGTCGCTGTCACAGCGCCCCGGCAAGGAGCTGGAAAAAAGAAACGCATTCACCCGCTTCCTCGATGGAGTCGAATGGCTGGGGAACCTGTTGCCGCATCCGGTGACGCTGTTCGCCGTATTGGCGCTGGGCATCGTGTTGCTCTCCGGCTTGCTCGGCTGGATGGGCGTGGCGGTGGTCGATCCGCGGCCTGCAGGCGCTCCGGGTGTGGCCGAGGACGGTATGATCCGCGCGGTCAGCCTGGTCGATGGCGACGGGATACGGCGCATCTTCACCGGTCTGGTCGACAACTTCACCGGCTTTGCGCCGCTGGGCGTGGTGTTGGTGGCGATGCTGGGCGTGGGCGTGGCGGAGAAATCGGGCCTGCTGTCCGCCGCCGTGCGGGCGATGGTGCTGAACGCGCCGCCAAAACTGGTGACGGTAGCCATCGTGTTCGCAGGGATCGTGTCGAACACTGCGTCAGAGGTCGGCTATGTCGTGCTGATCCCGCTCGCAGGGGCGATCTTCTATGCCTTGGGACGGCATCCGCTGGCGGGTATGGCCGCCGCCTTTGCGGGCGTTTCGGGCGGGTACAGTGCGAACCTGCTGATCGGGACCATCGACCCGCTGCTGGCCGGGATTACGCAGGAGGCTGCGCGGCTGATCGCGCCGGAATATACCGTGGTCGCGACGGCCAACTGGTACTTCATGGTCGCCTCAACCTTCCTCATCACGCTGATCGGGTCGCTGGTGACGATCTACATCGTCGAGCCGAAGCTGGGAAAGTACGACGCAGCGGGCGCGGACCCGACGATCCTCGATGACCGGATGATGGAGGAGGTGGGCGCCAATGAGCGCAAGGGGCTGCGTTGGGCGGGACTCGCGCTGCTGGGCGTGCTCGCATTCATGGCGTTGACGCTGGTTCCCGATTGGGGCGTGCTGCGCAACCCAGACAATGGCGACCGGATCGACAGCCCGTTCTTCGACGGTTTCGTAGTGTGGATCCTGATCTTCTTCGTGGCGCTCGGCTATGCCTATGGCCGCGCGGTCGGTACGATGAAGACCGATCGCGATGTGATTGACGCCATGGCGGCAGCGCTCTCCTCGCTCGGCCTCTACATCGTGCTGGTGTTCTTCGCGGCGCAATTCGTGGCGTTCTTCGGCTGGACCAATCTGGGCGCGATCACGGCGGTGACAGGGGCGAATTTCCTGGTCGAGACCGGGATGACCGGGCCGCTGATCTTCTTCCTGTTCATCCTGCTCTGCGCGGTGATCAACCTGTCGCTTGGCTCGGCCAGCGCGCAATGGGCGGTGACCGCGCCGATCTTCGTGCCGATGTTGATGTTGATTGGATACTCGCCAGAGGTGATCCAGGCGGCCTATCGGATCGGCGATAGCACCACGAACATCATTACGCCGATGATGAGCTATTTCGGGCTGATCCTGGCCTGGGCGACCCGTTATGACAAGAATTTGGGGGTGGGCACGCTGATCGCGATGATGCTGCCATACTCAATGTTCTTCATCGCGTTCTGGTCGGTGTTCTTCTACCTCTGGACGTTCGTTTTCGGCATTCCGGTGGGGCCGGGTTCGCCCACTTTCTACGCGACATAAATGTCTAGCGGATGGGCTTTATCGGCTAGCAAACGTGATGTTAACCAAACCTCGATAGTGCGATCTTGCTATCGAGGATCGTTTCTTGCTGGAATTCGCGCGCAAATTTTCTGCTTCTGGAAGGCTCCGCCATGCGGGCATCGCCATAGTGTTGGCGACGCTGGCGGCCGTAATCGCGATACTGAGACCGCTCGACATTGCCGGTTGGTCGCTGCAGTCAAAGTTGTTCACTCACGAGCCCAGTCAAGAAATTGTATTCTTTACAGATGTTTCGGGTGAGTTTGGGCGTTCGAACGAGGCCATGAATGGCTATCTGCTCAGCAGCCTCGAGCGGCTCGACCGAGCCGGGGTGGAGCTGATTGTTATCGACGAGCCGATCCAGCGCAGTGGCTCCAACGAGCTTGACCAGAGCTTGCGGGAAGCCCTGCTGAACCTCGGCGACAAGGTCGTGTTGGGGCGCAAGGTTAGCGAAGAAGGCGATAAAAATGCTGATCTAGTCCGTAGCGATCCCTTCTTCGAAATCGGAATTCCCGCGGCCAGCAACGATCTCGAGACCGATTTTCTCGGTTTCATTTGGTGGATTGAGGCGGCGCACTCTGATGGGACTGAGACCTACCCGGCGCTATGGAATCAGATGGCGTACGGCGGGTCGGCAGCCAGCGCGATCAACCCGAGCTATACAATCACTGCCTCGCACATCCCGCGCGTTGACTTGGCACTCTTTGCCCGTGGCGAAGGCGAGATCGAAAACGATCTTTCGGGCAAGATTGCGGTAATTGGAGCGCTGTCGGGTGAGGCGCGAATGGTCAAAGCGCCTGATAGCGGCGTGGGGCAAGTGCCCTCCAGCCTTATTCACATTGTTGCGGCTGAAACGGCGAGGAGCGGCGGCGGGCAGTATGTCGGCAGCGAAATAACGCTGTTGGCATATGGCTTGGCGCTTTTACTGGGTCTGCTTGCACTCCGATCTGCCAGAACTCGCCATTTTTTCTATGCAGCGTGGTCCGCATCATTCGTGCTGGCATTTATCGTATCGGCAAGTCTGGGTGTGCGGGTTCTGCTCATGGATCCACTTTTAATTGGTTTGATCTTTGGCGGCTTTCGCGCGGCATTTCATTTTCGCCGCCGTCACCTCTACCTCGATCCCCGTAGCAAACTGCCCAATTTCGTTGCGTTGCAGCGTGACCTCGAAGATGGCGATGGCGCCAAGTCGCAGACCATCGTTGTTGCTAAAATTGCTCGGCTTGATGCTGTGTTCGTTTCGATTAGCGCAGCTGACCAAGGCCGTTATCTACGGCAAATCGCCGCCCGATTGACCTTGGGCGATGAGCGCACGACCATCTATTACGACGGCGGAAAATACCTCGCATTTGTGCTGCCCAAGGGAGAGTATCCCGATCTTCAAAGCCACTTGGAAGGGCTGCGTGCCATCGCCTCGCAAGCGGTCACGGTGTCTCAATCTGCCCTCGACGTCTCAATGACGATCGGTGCAGATGAATCTCTGGCGAATAGCGCTTCCAAGCGGATCAGCTCGGCCATTGCGGCGGCAGACCAGGCGCGCGAAGCCTATCGCCCAGTCTTCATTATTTCCGATTTCGAGGCGGACAGCGAAGCCTGGGACCATTCGTTGCAATCGCGGCTCGAAAACGCACTGTCTAAGAACAGCATCTCGATCAAGCTTCAGCCGCAGGTCGATTTTCGCACCGGGATGATTGTCGGGGCAGAGGCCCTGGCCCGCTGGGTTGACGAGGAACGCGGTGAAATCCCTCCTTCACAGTTTATTCTGCAGTGTGAGCGAGTGGGGCGTCTCGACGAACTAACCAAACGGATCCTGCGAAAGAGCTTTTCCGCGTCCAAGGAAATGCAGGATGAGGGACTGGATGCGACGGTCTCGGTCAATGTTTCTGCGATCCAGTTTGTCGATCATCGCATCGCTGATCTGATCGAGAGGACTCTGGTCGAGACTGAGGCTGACCCGCTTAGAATTATCATTGAAATGACCGAGAGCGCCCGAGTGGATGACTTTGGCACGGCGCGCGAGATTATGGAGCGCCTCAAACGCACCGGTATCAGGTTCTCGATCGATGATTTTGGGGTCGCCAGCGCCAACTTGGATGCCCTGTATCAATTGCCGTTCGACGAGCTGAAGATTGATCGAATGTTCGTTGATGCGGTTACTCGATCACCAGCTGCGCAGGCAATCGTAGCCAATATGGTGCGATTGGCAAAAGACATGCGAATCACATCAGTGGCCGAAGGAATCGAGACCCGCGAAATATTCGAGAAAATTCAGGAATTGGGCTGTGATACAGCTCAGGGTTATTACCTAGCCCGGCCTCAAGCATTCTCACAGTTGAAAGAAACTCTTCTTTTACAGAGAGATAGCTTTGGAGGCCGCAAAACATACGGTTAAAACTTTACAATTAGTGTTGGTTAAAATAATCTTGCTGCACAACAAGCAACAGGAGGTCGACCATGTGGAGTTTTTGGGATTGGCTGTTTTCATAAGCCAAACGACAACGAATTTGAAAAAGGCCCCTAAAGGGGCCTTTTTTGTGCCTACAATCCGCTTCGAGAATGGACTGACTGGATGTCCCGGCCCCAAATAGCAAAGGCCCAGTCCGCGATGCGCGAACCGGGCCTTTCACTCTGTGCTTTGGCTGATATCAGTTCGGGTAAGTCCAAGCCGTGCCGCGCGCGAGGTTTTCGCTCGCGAAGGCCCAGTTGATCTTGTTGTCGACCACGGCGTCGAGATAGGCCGGACGCGCATTCTGGTGGTCAAGGTAGTAAGCGTGTTCCCAGACGTCGATTGTCAGCAGCGGGTTGAAATCGCTGTCTGCCAAAGTGTCACCATCGTGGGTTTCTTCAATGCTCAATTCACCGTTCTTTTCAGCAAGCCAGACCCAGCCGCTGGCGAAATGGCCTGCGCCGCGCGTCTTCAGCTGGCTCTTCAACTCATCGACTGAGCCGAATGCGGCATCGATCTTTGCTTTCAGCTCATCCGACGGAGCGGTCTCGCTTGCCGCCATGGAATGCCAGTAGAATGCGTGGTTCCAGCTTTGCGCGGCGTTGTTAAACAGGCCCTGGTTCGACCCGCGCGATGCACTCACCACGTCTTCAAGAGCGGCGTTATCGTGCGGCGTGCCGTCGATCGCGGCGTTCATCTTGTCGATGTACGCCTTGTGGTGCTTGCCGTGATGAAACGACAGGGTGTTGGCCGAGATTGCAGGCTCAAGCGCGCCGTCTGGATAGGGGAGATCGATCAGTTGGAATGCCATTGGTGTTCCCTCATGTTTTTGAGTGTGTCGGTGTTACTGAACTAATGCGTGGACCGCATATAGGTTTCACAAACGAAGGAAAAGCCTTTGCGTCGCCGCTTTAAGCCACGTCAAGCAATCCGCGCTTGAACTGTGCGTCGGCCTTCAATTGCAAATGCTCGACCCAGGTGGAATGCACGCCGCTGCTGATCTTGTGTGGCAGTGCAAGGCGGCAGACTGGCCCTTTGGCGATGTCGCTCGCATCCAGGATCGCGCATTGCGATGTGCCGGTATTCTCGTCGATCAGGAAGGTGATGAGATACCCGTCATCCTCCGATGTCGCACCCTTGCGCGGAATCATAGGGCTCTCGCTGGCATAGACGCCTTCGGGCATTTCATAGACCTGTTCCTCGCCTGTTTGCGTATCGTGGCGGACATAGCCGTTGAACAGGAACCAGCCCGGCCGGGTCGTGGTCGACCAGAGATAGCGAGAGCGTCGCATTGCGTAAGCCGGGTTGATCATGCCGAACTCGACGATCCGCTCGCATAGCCGCTCTTCGGTCGTTTCGCCGGTCCTCAGGTTGAAGCGCCAGCGGTGCAGGCGGCTCTTGAAGCTATGTTCGTCGACATAGGCCATCATCCGCCCATGCTCGCCCGCTTCCTCTAGCGGTTCGGGCATGGGTTCTTCCTGATGATACCCTTCAAGGACCACTTCGTCGCCTTCTGACCCAGAAACCTCATAAGCATTGGTCCAATGCAGCACGTAAGTTTGTTCCGCCTCAAACCAGCGAATATCCTTCGCCGTGCCATGGCGCGGGATCAGCGCGAAGCGGGTCGGCACGCCTTCATGCAGGCGTGCCGCGTGCAGCCCGCGCTTCAGCAGCTCCTCATCCCAGAACAGCGGCATGTCATTAAGGATCGACCAATTGGGCGTGATCGCCATGTCGTGCGGCAGGCGCGGCCCGGCCAGCGGGATCGGCGTGTAATGCACCAGCTTACCTGAGCGATCGACCACGCCGTAATGCATGTACGGAGCGTGGACCCCGTAATTGAAGAACATAAGCTCGCCGGTGCTTTCGTCCACTTTCGGATGGGCCGACACCCCATCAATCGGGGCCCAAGAGGCCTTGCCCAAATTCTCTAGCGTGGCCGGATCCACCTGCCACGCTTCGCCGCATTGATAGAGCGTCGCCAGCGCGACACCCGCATGCACGACGATGTCGGTTGAGCCTGTATCCTTAAGATCGCCATGTGCGCCAAAGCCGGGGCGTTTCGAGGTGCTCGGCGGGTCCATCAATCCGCCCCACAGCGACTGCCCCGCAATCTGTTCAGCTTCGAAGCAATTGGTGCGCACAAAGCGGTTACGGTAGCTGGCCTTCCCACCGGAAATGCTGACCTGGTGGATCATCGCATCGCCATCGAACGGGTGGTGGCGGCCGAGCGGCTGGTGAACGGGGTTTTCTGTATTGCGCAGATAGATGCCGTCAATATCGGCGGGAATTTCACCCTCAATCACTTCCAGCTCGTCGACGTCCACTTCTTCATGCACCGGCGTCCACGGGCCACTCAGATACGGATGGTTGCTCGGCTGAAGGCTGGTCTTGACCGGCGGCTGGCGTGTGATCTGCATGTGCAAGTGTCTCCTGAAGCCAGAGGCTAGCGGGGAGGGCGCGCGCGCTCAAGCGACAACCGCGCTGTCTGTGACAAATTGATTCTGGTCAATTACCTTGGCCGCGCCCATCCTAGAATTGAAGGTCGGAAGGAGAAGCATGATGAAATCGATTTTGCTGCACATTAACAATGACGCGGGGATGGAGGCGCGCATGCAGGCCGCGCTTGATCTCGCGAGAGCGTATGACGCACACATCACCTGCCTTCAGGCGATCAGTTACGAGATTTTTGCGCCGGGCGATTTCTATGGTTCGGCGATGGCCGCCGCGATGCCCAAGATCCGCGAGGCTGCCGAAGAGCATCGGGCCAAGATCGAAGGCGATTTGGCCAATGAAGATGTGTCGTGGGAGTGGATTTTGCTGCACGGCATGCCCGAAACACGGCTGCTCGAATTGTCCGCCTTGCAAGACTTGATCGTCGTCGGTCCAAACGATGTGGGCGAGCAGCGGGGGCCATCGCGCCTGGTTGGGGAGCTGGTGATGAAGGCGCCATGCCCGGTGCTGGTCGTGCCCGAAGACACGAAAAGCTTCGACGTCACCGCGCCCATTCTGGTGGCGTGGAACGGTTCATCTGAGGCGTGCACGGCGTTGCGCAATGCGCTGCCGTTGCTGGGCAAAGCCAGCACGGTGTTTCTTGCCAGCGTTGGTGAGGAGAAGGACGATGAGCGGTTCGATTTCCCGCCGGTCGAAGGGGCCAAATACCTCAGTCGCTATGGCATCGATGCCGAGATGGTAGAGATTCCAGCAGGCGATGCGAAGATTGCCGACGTGCTGAGTTCAGCCGCGCAGACGCGCGATTGCGGGCTGATGGTGATGGGTGCCTATGGTCATTCGCGGCTGTCGGAAATGCTGCTGGGCGGGGTGACTCGCCGCGCCATCACCGATCCCGATTTGCCGATCTTGCTGGCGCATTGATCCCATCGGAGCCGAGCTAGCCCGCACCCTCCACCCTTCCACCCGGATAGTGTCCCGGTAGGCTCCGGGTGGAAGGGTGGAGGGTGCGGGCTGGCTTGCTCGAAATGAACAAAGCCCCTGCGGCCCTCCGGCGTCTGAGGCTAAATCACTTACGCCTGCGGATCATGCCCTCTTGCGCTACGCTAGCGACGAGATCGCCGGCCTGGTTGAATATTCGCCCACGATTGAAGCCGCGTCCGTGGCCCGACCATGGGCTGTCGGTGGCGTAGAGTAGCCATTCATCGGCGCGCGCTTCGCGGTGGAACCAGATCGTGTGATCCAGGCTCGCGCCGACCAGCTCACCGCGCATCCAGCTTAACCCATGCGGTAGGGCACTTGTGCCCAGCAATGTGAAATCGCTGGCATAGGTGATGATCGCGCGATGCAGCGCCGGATCATCAGGCAGCGGCGCTGCGGTGCGGAACCAGCTATGCGCACTCGGATCCCGCGGTTCGGAATTCATCCAGTGCAGCCGATCGATCGTGCGCATTTCGATTGCGCGGGGGCGTAGCATCACGTTGCGTTGGACCTCGCTGAGCTTGTCGCCCAGCTTGCCGACCATCTCGCGGCGAATATCCATGTCGCTGCGCAGGCCCTCTGGCCCCTCAACATCGGGCATCTCCGCGTCGTTATGCTCCAGACCTTCTTCGGGCGTCTGGAAACTGGCGGTCAGGTTGAGGATTGGCTTGCTCTCACCCGCCTCATCGGTCTGGCTGGCGACGACGCGTCGATTGGAGAAGCTGCGTCCGTCAAAATCGCGCGCAATCCGATAATCGGTCGGCGGGCCTTCCTTGCCTCCGCGCAGAAAATAGGCATGTAGCGAGTGCGCGGCCTTGCCATCACCCACGGTGGCCTGTGCCGCTTGCAGCGCCTGCGCGAGCACTTGCCCGCCGAACATGCGGCCCATGCCGCCCTTTTGCGGCTTGCCGGTGAAAGCATCGTCGGAGCTTTGTTCCACGGTCAACAGGCGCACGAGCCCTGCGACCAATTGTTCGTTTGTTGGCGGTGATTTGTCGGGAGTGTCGCTCATCACGGCGGGCAATGCGGCGCGCTCTTAGCAAGGTCAAGCGGGCTTGGCCCATGTCGCCGGGTTCTGATGATCTAGGGCTGTTCTAGGGTTCGACGATGGGCATGAACAAGGGCGCGAAAACCGAAGCCCTCGCGCCCTCGAATACAAAGTATCGCGTTCAAGAAATTACACTATTTGAGGGAAATATACGCTGGCGCAGTGTCTGGATCGGAAGCAACGTATGCCGGATTGAAACGTTCAAGCCAAGCATGTGCTTCGTTGATCCACTCCATGTGCACATCGTCATAGGGCAGGTTGTGCGTACCCTGTTCCTGTACCACGTAACGAAAATCCTTGCCTTCGACTTTCCCGGACTTCTTCAGGTTTTTAACCAGCGTTTCAGCTTGTTCCATCGGGATACGCGCATCCCGCTTGGCCGCGACAATCAGGATTGGAGACCATTGGCCATCGGTATTGAGTGCCGGCGAAATGCCTTCAGGATCCTCCGAAGTCGCCTGGAAACCGCTGTTGAAACGACCCAGGTTCTTGGCATCCCACTTGTTCATCAATGGCATGTCGTAAACACCTGCACCGGCAATGGCGCATTTCCACAACTTTGGATCACGCTGGGCGCCGCGCGCAGCGGCGTAGCCGCCGTATGACCAGCCCATTACGCAGGCGCGCTCAGGATCGATCACGCCTTTCTGACCAAAATAGGTCAGCACATCGTTCAGATCGTCCTGCATCCGCTTGCCGTATCCACCCGGCTCACGACCCATTTTTACAAATTCCTTGCCGTATCCACCTGAGCCACGATAGTTCGGCTGGATGACAACGTAGCCCTGTTCGGCAAGCGGTTGGTTCCAGATCTCGCCAGTCTCGTTCATTGAAGAGATCGCCCCGAATGGCCCGCCATGTGGCATAACCACAACCGGCAGGTTCTTCTGGCCGATGCGGTGACGTGGGTAGGTCACAATGGCTTGCATTTTCGTGCCATCGCCCGCCGTGTACCATTCCGCTTTCATTGGATTAAGGGGCGCATCCTTGAGCGCCGTATTGCTCCAATTAAGCAGATTGAGCGAGCCTGATTGCGTGTCGAAGAGGTAGTAGCCAGGGGACTTGGTCCGACCTCCACCAAAAACGACAAACTTGGTCATATCCTCGTTCCAATCGGCGATCACGGTATCGCCGGCTCCGAAGACCTCTTCGAGCATACTTTGAACAGCCGCCAGTGTCTCATCGGTGTAGACGCGATTGTAAGCGCCATCAAAAGTGCGATAGCCGAGGATCTTTGACCGATCCGTGTTGCGGATTACGCCTTGAACATCGAAACCTTCGGTCTCGAAGATTTTCTCTTTCATTTCGAGCGTGGTCATGTCCATCTTGTAGACGGCGCTGGCCCCCTCGTGATTAGACACAGTGTAGACCAAATTTGATCCGGGAATGAACAGTGACGCGCTCGGCGCGCCAGAAGTCCAAGTCTCGTCAGCCTTGTTGTAGACCGTTTTCAGATTTCGTTCGCCCTCAGCCTTGTACAGAACGCGGGCCTTGCCTGAATCGCCGTCAAAAGCCGTTCCAGCTCGAACCAAACCTTTGGAATCAACCTGCCAATTGCGCACGACCGGATTGGTGCGTTGAACCATCTTGTATTTGCCGGTGGATACATCGACTTCGACAACTTCCGGGAAAAACCAACGCTCAGTTGAATTTGCGGTACTGTCGCGCTGAAGCAGATATTTCCCGGTTTCATGGTTGATATGCTTGATGTTCCCGGCATCGCCGCCAGCATTGCGCCACGCCTGCTGGATGAGCTTGCCGGACTTGACGTCATAAGCAACTAAGCGCCTAAAATCACCCAGTCTGCCGCCCATATCTTCGCGGCTAATAGTTGTGATCACGATGTGGTCATTTCCGATCCAACGAAAGCCCGTCATTGTGCGCTCGCCGCCTTCGCGCGCTTCCTCTGCGGCGAGGATCGCTTTTTCTTCCATGGTTTCGAGATTAAGCGTTACCAGCAGCGTGCGCCCGCCGCGTCCCGCACGATATGCAAGCCGTTTGCCATCGGGCGAAATGCGAACTGTGCGCATGTTCGGTGCTTTCACGAATTCGCCTGCTGGAATACGCATTTCTAGCGTTTGTGGCACTTGCGGTGCGGCGTCTTGCGCCATGGCAGGCGCGCTCACAGCGCCCGATCCCAACACCGCTATTCCGAGCGCACAAGCGCTCACCCCGCGAAGGATGGAAGTCTTCAGTTTC
>JBCBDF010000043.1:0-12483 GCA_038529875.1 Pseudomonadota bacterium
AATAATCTCAATCGCCACATCAATCTGCGGGCTGTCGGTCAGGTCTTCATATTCAACCTCAGCCTCGGCCAGAGCGGTCTTTTCAACCGGGCTCCACATGATCGGCTTTGACCCGCGATAAAGGTTGCCGCTTTCGGCAAACTTCATCAGCTCGGCAACAATCGTGCCTTCTGCCTGCGGGTCCATGGTGAGGTAGGGATTGTCCCAATCGCCCATGATGCCCAGCCGCTTCAGCTGCTCTCGCTGGGTATCAACCCAATGTTGAGCATAGGCGCGGCATTCGGCGCGGAATTCCTTTGCTGGAACCTCATCCTTGTTCAGTTTCTTCTTGCGGTATTTCTCCTCAACCTTCCATTCAATCGGAAGGCCGTGGCAATCCCAGCCCGGCACATAGGGCGCATCCTTGCCAGCCAAGTTCTGCGTGCGGCACACCATGTCTTTGAGGATATGGTTCAGCGCATGGCCGATATGCATGTCGCCATTGGCGTAGGGCGGGCCATCATGCAGGATGAATTTCTCGCGGCCTGCGCGGGTATCACGCAGCGCGCGGTACAGGTTATTGTCCTGCCAACGCGCCTGAATGCCCGGCTCCTTCGCAGGCAATCCGGCCTTCATGGGAAAATCGGTCTTCGGCAGGAAGACAGTGTCCCGATAGTCTCGCTTGGCAGTTTCGTCAGGCATAGGCCGCGTCGCTTAGACGAAGGTTTGGCTATACTCCAGTGCCTTCGCATGCGGCGGCAAATTGGGCGCGCCTATACGATATGCAGATTGTCGGCTCTGCGCCTTTTCCTATGCTGCTTTCCCAGACGCCAGAGGAGGCCAGCATGAGCGGAATCGAAGGCAGCACTGGAGCCAATCAGTCGGTTGGGGCGGCTGCGTATGCAGCGCAAGCCCGCGCCCATGCAAATGGCACGTCCGGCATGCATTCCAATGGCCCCGGCGGACCGGGCCAGGCGGTCGCCAACTTTGCCGACCTTTCTCCAGTCGAACAGGGCCGCGCCCTGGCTGCGCTTGATGCGCAAACAGGCGATCCGCAGCGCTCGAATGCTCTGGCGCTCGACCCGGCAGGGCAGCCAGCGCATGCAGCCGCAGCTCACGAGACTTGCACGGTTGAGGTCCGTTACACTCCGGTTGCACTCGGGGCTAACCATGCCTTCATCGTGACCACCGACGCCGATTCGCAAACGTATTTCCGCGGCGGCCCGGCGGCCAATAATGAAGGCCTCAACTCATCATCAGGCAGCAGCAGCGGCGACGCAGTTTCGCAGGATTTTGATCCGGAATTCGGCATTTATGGCCCCATCGTGACGGAGTATGGCGATTATCGCCCGGGCACAGTCGATTGGACGACCGATCCGAGCGGACAACAGACCGTCGATGAGTTTGCTGGAAATTGCGATGAGGTCGATGCCAGTCTGGCAGGAACGATGGACGCTATCGAAGATGCCCGGATCAATTACATGCCGCTCCATCAAAACAGCAATTCCACTGTCCGTGAGGGATTGGAACGGGCTGGTTATCCCGATGTCGATCCTGTAGTCTGGGCACCAGCATGGAATACCCAGCTCAACACCAATTGATGATGCGCCTTTTGGCCCCAGTCGCCCTTGTGGCGGCGGTCGCCTGCGCGGATGAAGAGGGCATGACAAGCGAACAGATAAGTGCGCAGCTGGCGCAAAACCTGCCCAATGGCACGTCAGCCCAGGCGGTAGTCGACTATATCAACGAGAATGATCTCTCGAGTGACGGGCCCGTGAATCTGGAGAGCCTGCGGCCTGTCAAAGATGCGCCGCAGACCAGCGATCTACTCGCAATTGTGCGCGATGTGCGCAAGTCTGCTTTGGTCTCGACTGCGGTCCAGATGCGGTTTGTGTTCGATGACGAGCAAAAGCTTATTGAAACGAGCGTGCGCGAAATCAACACGGGGCTTTAGGTAACGACAACCTTGGGCCAATCAAGTCAGCAGGGCTCGCGCCTCGTCGCAATCCTTGTCCATCTGCGCGATCAAATCATCCAGACTGTCAAACTTCGCCTCGCCGCGCAGGAAGTGGTGAAAGGCAACCTCGATCTCTTGCCCATAGAGATCGCCGGAAAAGTCAAAGAAGTGCGGTTCCAGCAACTCTTTGGGTGGCTCAAACTGTGGCCGCACACCAATATTGGCCGCGCCTTTCAACACCTCGCCGGTGGCGAGCACGCGGCCCGTGACCGCATAGACCCCGTATTTGGGGCGCAGGTAGTTTTCGACCGAGACGTTCGCTGTGGGATAGCCGAGCTTTCGCCCGTTTTTGTCGCCGTGTTCGACAATGCCGCGAATTGCGAAAGGCCTGGTGAGCAATTCCGCCGCGAGTTCGGGTTTGCCGTCGCGTAGAGCCTCTCGCACTCGGCTCGATGAAACAATTTCGCCGCCGCCCTCAACCGGTGAGACGACGCGGGATTTCAGGCCGCGCTCACCGCCGAGCGAGCGCAGCACGTCGACATTACCCTTCGCGCCCTTGCCAAAGGTGAAGTCGCCGCCGGTCACCACGCCATGCGCACCGAAACGCTCGATCAGGATCTCAGTGATGAAGTCCTCCGCGCTCGTGCCCGACAGCTCGGCATCGAAATGGAACACCAGCATCGCGGTCGCGCCGGCTGCCAGATACAGCTCCTGCCGCTGCTCCAAAGTGGTCAGGCGAAACGGCGGCACATCGGGTTTGAAAAAGCGCACCGGATGCGGATCGAATGTGGCGATGATCGAGGGGCGGCCTTCGTCATGCGCCCAGCGGATCGCCTCTCCGGCCACCGCCTGATGCCCGCGATGAAAGCCATCGAAATTGCCCAGCGCGATGATCGCGCCACGTAGAGTCCCTGCCACGGGTTCACGATGATCGAGCCAGCGCATCAGTCGTTCTCTTCCGCGCGAACATAGGTGAGGAAGGAATAGGCTGGGCGCTTGTCGTCTCCGGCGCCCTCCGCCTCACGATCCTCGCGTGCGTCGACCCGCCAGTCGGAGCCGAGTGGCGGCATGAAGGTATCGCCCGAATAATCAGCGTGAATCTCAGTCAATTCGATGCGGTCGGCGTGGCTCATAAACACGTCATAGATCGCTGCGCCGCCGACAACAGCGATTTCACCTGCCTCGTTGTCCTTGTTGGCGAGCGCGATGGCATCTTCGACCGAATGCGCAATCTCCGCGCCGGTGCTGTCCCAGCGTTCGCGGCGGGTGAGCACGATATGGCGACGACCGGGCAGCAGGCCGGGCAGGCTTTCAAAGGTCTTGCGGCCCATGATCATTGGCCGGTTCATGGTCAGCGCCTTGAACCGCTTGAGGTCGGCGGGCAGGTGCCAGGGCAGCTTCCCGTTCTTCCCAATCGCGCCATTGGCGGCGCGGGCATAGATCAGGAAAATCGAATTGCTCACGCGTCAGTGGGCCTCGCAGAATGGCTGACCCGCGTCACATGACCCATCTTGCGGCCCTCGCGCGCTTCTGCCTTGCCGTAGAGATGCAGGTGCGGCTCTCCATCTTCGGCCAACATGGAGTGGGCGGTGAGCGCGTCTTCGCCAACAATGTTGCGCATGTCGACGCTGGCAAAGCGTGTCTCCGTGCCGCCCAGCGGCAGGCCGCAAACTGCGCGAATGTGGTTTTCAAACTGGCTGGTCGCGGCGCCTTCGATCGACCAGTGCCCCGAATTGTGCACCCGCGGGGCCATTTCGTTGAACACCGGGCCTGCCTTGGTGGCGAAGAATTCGAGCGTCAGCACACCGACATAGTGCAACGCATTGGCGACCTGGCTGGCGATGGCGCGCGCGGCCCCCACCTGCGCCTCGACCAGCGGGCCGGCTGGCAGAATCGAGCTGGTCAGCATCCCGCCATGATGGGTGTTCGCGGTCGAATCCCAGAAACGAATTTCACCCTCGCGCGAACGCACCAGGATTACGGAAAACTCGGTCTCAAAATCGACCATGCCTTCGTAAACGCAGCGAACTCCCGGAAAGCGGATGCCTTCTGCATCATGGGCGTTGGGGACCCGCCACTGGCCCTTGCCATCATAGCCATCGCGCGCGGTTTTGAGGATGCCGGGCGTGCCGACCTGTTCTATCGCGCGGGCGAAATCGTCTTCGTTTTCGACCCGCATATATGGCGCAGGCCTTGCGCCGAAATCTTCGACGAAGCGTTTTTCATTGAGCCGATCCTGAGCAATTTCGAGCGCTTTGGGATGCGGCGCCAAGCGATCGGCGGGGATCGCAGCCACCGCGCTCAATGGCACATTTTCGAACTCCCACGTCACGATGTCGCATTGGCTGGCAAAGGTGGAGAGCGCGTCTTTATCGCCCCAGCCATTCTCGAAGAAACGGGCGCACACATCCGCCGCGACATTGTCCCCCTTTGGTGCGTAGCCGATGCAGCGATAACCGAGCTGAGCGGCTGCAACCGCAAGCATCCGACCCAGTTGGCCGCCGCCTAATATGCCGATGGTTGAACCTGGTGCGAGTGTCACTATTCCCTACCCCGTTCGCCCTGAGCTTGTCGAAGGGCTGTACTTTCTTATTCGTTAGGTGTTCCGCTAAAGGAAAAAGCGGGGCTTCGACAGGCTTAGCCCGAACGGAACTGTGATAAGGGCCTAGTCCTCAGGCATTTCTTTCACCGCCGCGCTGCGTGCGGCGCGCCAGTCCTGCAAGCGCTGCGACAGGTCTTCGTCGGACAAGGCGACAATCGAAGCCGCCAGCAGCCCCGCATTGGTCGCGCCCGCTTCACCAATGGCGAGCGTTCCGGTCGGCACGCCAGCGGGCATTTGCACGATCGAAAGCAGGCTATCCATGCCCGACAGCGCTTTGGATTGAACCGGCACGCCCAGCACCGGCAGATGGGTCATCGCCGCGATCATGCCAGGCAGATGCGCTGCGCCGCCTGCGCCGGCGATAATCACGTCGAAACCTTCGCCTTCTGCGCCTTTCGCAAAGGCGCTCATCCGGTCGGGTGTGCGGTGCGCAGAGACGATCCGCGCCTCGTGCTCGACCTCGAGCTCTTCGAGGACTTCGGCCGCGCGTTTCATGGTGGGCCAGTCAGACTGGCTCCCCATCACGATGGCAACCTTGCCTCCCCCTTCTTTGGCCATAATCGCCTCAGCTATCCTTCAGGTAATACCGCTCGCCCGGCACCATGTTCTCATCGAAGTCATAGATGATCGGTTCGCCGGTGGGAATCTCCAGGCCGGTAATGTCCTCATCGGAGATTTTGGAGAGGTGTTTAACGAGTGCGCGCAAGGAATTGCCATGCGCTGAAATAATCACGGTTTCGCCGCTGGCCAGCACCGGCAGGATGGCGCTTTCCCAATAGGGCAGCACGCGTTCGATGGTGAGCTTGAGGCTTTCGGTCGTGGGCACGTCGACCCCCTCATAGCGCGGGTCTGCGCCCGGATCATATTCGCTGCCAGCTTCCATCGGCGGTGGCGGTGTGTCGAAGCTGCGCCGCCAGATATGCACCTGTTCGTCGCCATGCTTATCGCGGGTTTCCTGCTTGTTAAGGCCGGTCAGCCCGCCATAATGACGCTCATTCAGCCGCCAATCCTTGGTTTCGGGGATCCATAGGCGATTGCATTCGGCCAATGCCAGAAACAGCGTTTTGATTGCGCGGGTCTGGACGCTGGTAAAGGCGATTGTCGGCAGCACGCCCTTTTCCGCCATCAACACGCCGGCTGCTTTTGCTTCGGCAACGCCTTTTTCCGTGAGGTCCACATCCCACCATCCGGTGAAACGGTTTTCGAGGTTCCACTGGCTCTGGCCGTGGCGAACAAGGATCAGCTTGGGAATGGTTTTATCTCCATGGCCCGGTGTCCGGGCCGATTTCAAGTCCGCCCACTCCCTCCACCCTGCCACCCGGAATATTGTCGGATAGCATCCGGGTGGCAGGGTGGAGGGAGTGGGTGGCTCCGGTTTCCAATCAAATCACACCAAACCCACTAACCTTCGCGGTGAGGGTTGGGAACCCCACTTTCGCCCGATTCGGTTTGCGCGCGGTCCAAATTCCGGCTCTGCGCTTTGCGGCGGCGCAGGTTCTCTCGCAGTTTCGCTGCCAGGCGCTCTTCGCGCGACATTTTGTTGCTTGCATCTTCACTCATGCGAAACGCCTTGCCGATATTGGCTCCCTCGTTCAAGCTTGGCTTGACGACTTGACTTGACAAGGCGCGTCTTCGCAACGATAGGCGCGCACCTCGAATGAGGGCCGCGGTAGCTCAGTGGTAGAGCGCGTCATTGGTAATGACGAGGCCGAGAGTTCAATTCTCTCTCGTGGCACCATTTTTGTTTTTGTTGTCCGCACGCCATCCGGCGCGCGATCTCCTCGCTCATGCGATCAAAGATTGCGTCACTGCGGGCGGGGACAAGCCCCTTGCGGCTCGCTGGTCGCTCGCCGAACCATTCCTAGCCATTAGCATAGTGCTAACGCTTGGTGCCTTTTAAGTGGCTTGGTGGCGGAGCACGGTCGCGCCAAATGCTTTTGGGGCGACCGCAAGGGCGACTGCCCGCCCGCAGGCTCGTGGGGGCCGAGGACATCGCAGCCCGGTTGGGCTGCGCAAAACAAAAGCGCCGCGCGAAACCAAACCCTCCGCCAATTTCTTCATACCCCCACTTTTGAGCATACGCCTGCGCCATAGGCTTCGCTATCCCCTTCCCAACGCACAATCAATTGGGAGCAGGCTGCAATGGATCTCGGACTCAAAGGCAAGAAAGTCATCATGAATGGCGGTGCGCACGGCCTCGGCCTCGCATCGCTCAAACTGTTTGCTGCTGAAGGCGCGGACGTTGCCTTCTTTAGCCGCAAGGAAGACAAGATCGAAGCCGCCAAGGCCGCAATCGATGCAGAAGGACCGGGCAAGGTCTTTGCCGAAGTGTTCGACATGGCGACCGGCGGTGACGCGTACAAAGCATGGCTGGAAAAGGCCGCTGGCGAGCTTGGCGGCTGCGACATCTTCATCCACACCGCATCGAGTTCTGGAACAGGCGGCACCGGCGACTGGCAGAACGCGCTCGATATGGACATTATGGGTGCGGTCAATGGCGTTGAGGCGCTGACCCCCCACCTCGCCAAGTCAGACAGCGGCTCAATCCTGTTCATGAGCTCGACTGCGGCGCTTGAGACCTTCATTGCCCCGCAAGCGTTCAATGCCCTCAAGGCGGCGCTCATCACCTATGGCTCGCAGCTGAGCCAGGCGATGGCGCCCGAGGGTATCCGCGTGAACTGCGTCTCGCCCGGCGCGATCTACTATCCCGGCGGCAATTGGGAAGTGATCGAAGGGGCGATGCCGGAATTGTTCAACGGCACGCTGGCGAAAATGCCGATGGGCCGGTTCGGCAACGATCTCGAGGTGGCGAAAGCCATCGTGTTCATCGCCAGCCCTGCCGTGCCTTACATGACCGGGGCCAACATCGTGGTCGATGGCGGCTTTACCCAGCGGGTCCAGTTCTAGAATTGGCGATCACGCCCAGGCCGTTCACCCTGAGCCTGTCGAAGGGGAGCGGCCGCCATACTTAGACAAGCTCAGCATGAGCGGCCTGAGGAAATATAGATAGGAAATTCAAACATGGCTGAAATCGCCAAAGAGATTGCCGAAGAAATTGGGCGCGACAAGCTGCTCGATGTCTACACTCGCACAATGAAGGTGAACCGCACGGATGAGAAATTCCGCGCGCTCCTGATGGAGGGCAAGGTTGCGGTGATGTATTATTGCGTGCGCGGGCAAGAGCTGGTCTCTGCCGCTGCGATGGCGGCGCTAAACGACGATGATTATGTCGTCTGCACCTATCGCGGGCAGGGCGAGCAGACCGCCAAAGGCATTCCGATCGAAAAATGGTGGGGCGAATGCCTCGGCAAGGCGACCGGCACCTGCAAGGGCAAGGGCGGCACCATGCACATCACCGATCCTGACACCGGGATCATGGTCACAACCGGCGTGGTCGGATCGGGTCTGCCGATTGCCAACGGCCTGGCGATGGCGAGCCAGAACAATGGCGATGGCAAGGTAACACTCGTGAGCTTTGGCGATGGGGCGGCCAATATTGGCGGCTTCCACGAAGCGATGAACATGGCCCAGCTGTACAAGCTGCCGGTCGTCTTTCTGTGCCAGAACAACCGCTATGGCGAACATACCGCCTATGCCGATCACACCGACAGCCCTGACATTTCGGGCCGCGCAGCCGGCTATGGCATGAAAGGGATCAAGGTTGACGGCAATGATGTGAACCAGATTTATCCCGCGATGGAAGAAGCGGTCGAGCATGCGCGCAGCGGCAAGGGGCCGGTGCTGGTCGAGGCCATGTGTTACCGCATGATGGGGCACTTCTTCGGCTCCGATTTTTCCTATATGCCGCCAGAGCATCTGGAAGAAATGCAGAAGGAAGACCCGCTGCCCAAATTGCGTGCGGCCATGCTGGAGCGGCAGTTTACCGAGGAAGAGCTCGACAAGATCGTCGCCGATATCGACGCGGAAATCGACGCAGCGGTACAGCACGCGCTCGACGCGCCCCTGCCCGATACCGATGAGATTTACAAAGACGTTCTCGAGGAGACCGCCTGATGGCTGAAATCACCATGACCGAGGCCCTCAACAAGGCCATCGATGAAGCCATGGCCGAGGATGACGGCGTATTCTGCCTGGGCGAAGACGTTTCGGCCAAGCAGGGTGGCGGGGTGTTCAAGGTCACCTCTGGCCTCACCGAGAAATATGGCGAGCATCGCATCCGCGCGACGCCGATTTCCGAGACAGCGATTGTCGGCGCGGCGGTGGGTGCAGCGCTGGCCGGGCAGCGCCCGATTTGCGAAATCATGCTGATGAACTTTGTCGGCGTGTGCATGGATCAGATCGTCAATCATGCGGCGAAATTGCGCTTTATGAGTGGAGGTCAGACGCCGTGCCCCATGGTGCTGCGCACCACGACTGGCGTGGGTGTCGGCTTTGGCGGGCCGCACTCTGACATGCTGGAGGCGTGGTTCGCCCATGTCGCTGGCATTCATGTCGTTACGCCGTCCAACGCCGCCGATGCACGCGGGCTGATGCGCGCCAGCATCGACGCGAACGACCCCGTGATCTTTATCGAGAACATCCTGTGCTACGGCCTCAAATCGGAAGATCCAGGCCCCGGCTACCGCGTGCCATTGGGCAAGGCGGCAGTGGCGAAGGAAGGCAGCGACATCTCGCTTATCACCTATGGCCGCACGGTGCTGGATGCACTGGAGGTGGCGGGCGAGCTGGATAAGGAAGGCATCAGCGTCGAGGTGATCGATCTGCGCACCATCGCGCCGTATGACGAGGAAACGGTGCTGGCATCGGTCAACAAGACCGGCCGCGCGCTGACCCTGCATGAAGCGGTTCGTCCCTTCGGCACCGGTGCGGAACTCGCCGCGAACATCCAGGAAAAATGCTGGGACAGCCTCAAGGGGCCGGTCCGCCGGGTCGGCGGGACATTCGCCGCTGTGCCGTTTGCGACCCATCTGGAGCAGGCCTGGATCCCGACAAAGGAAGAGATTGTCGGCCAGATCAAAGCCAGCGTCGGTAAGGCTTAGAGGGGCAAAGGGGAGCAGCAGCTCAATGTCATCAGAAATCCGCATTCCAAAGCTCGGCATGAGCGCAACCGAAATGACCCTGACCGAATGGATGTTCGGTGATGGCGAGACGGTCGAAAAGGGCGAAGTCATCTACACGGTCGAGACCGACAAGAGCACGACCGAAATCGAAGCGCAGGCCAGCGGGGTGATCCATCCCACGGGCGAGGAGGGCGAAGTGTACAAGGTCGGCGCGCTTATCGGCACGATTGATTAGGGCGATCTAAAGATGGGCACGCATCGATGAAGACACCGCGCGAAATCCAGTCAGCTGTCTATGCCGCCGCCGGTGCGCGCGATTGGGATACCGTCGAATCGCTGCTCCACCCCGATTTCGTGCTGTACGAGGCTGCTTGTCTGCCCTTTGCCGGGGAATGGCGCGGTAAGGACGCACTGCAACGCTGCGCCGCGGCGATGTATGGCACTTGGGCTGAGGCCAAGGTCGACATTCACGACATCACCGGCGGCGATACCCATGCAGTGACCGTGCTGACCCTGACGATGACGCCGAAGGGTGGCGGCGAGACCTTTTCGCAGACCGTATGCGAAATGGGTGAGTTCGAAGACGGGCTGATGAAGACCCTGCGGATCCATTATTTCGATGCGGCAGAGGTTGCAGCGAAGGCTTGAGGGGGCGAGTGCTTGGGGCGTTGCCGCTTCACGTGCGTTAAGACCGCTCTTCCGAAAGCGTGCGTTTGATTTTGTGTCCGGAATTGAGGTTGGAAGGAGAATAGCGGCTAATGAGAAAAGTTTAGTCAACAAGCTGACTTTCTTAAGCGCAGCATGAAGGCTAGAAAAGCAATGACCGCGCAAGGGAGGATCGGCGTGATAATTAGGCAAGTTAGAAACGCAGACGCCCCTGCCATACAGGCAATTTATGCCCCAATCGTGGAGAAAACGGCGATCTCTTTTGAAGAGAGCGCCCCCGACACTGATGAGATTGCAAAGCGCATTGACGCAATCTCCTCGAACTACCCATATCTGGTTGCTGTCGAAGACGGTGCTTTGATTGGCTACGCTTACGCAAGCCAACATAGGGCGCGCGCAGCATATCAACATTCGGTGGATGTGAGCGTCTATATCGCCGAGGCAAGTCGCAGACGTCACATCGGCCGTCAGATCTACGAGAAGCTGTTCGCTGAACTATCAGCGCGAGGTTTGCATGCGGCATTTGCAGGGATTGCCTTGCCAAACGAGGCAAGCGTAGGACTTCACCAAGTTATGGGATTTGTGCCAGTCGGTATCTATAGAGAAGTCGGGCGCAAATTTGGCAGATGGCATGACGTAGGATGGTGGCAACGTATCATCTAATGACTTCTTTGTCGCACGCCTCGCGTCCGGACTTAACTTCTCGCCTACTGCCTAAAGCGTCTGCCCGTCATCCAGCACAAAATCAGCGCCCGTGATGAACTCGGCTGCGTTTGAACACAGCACCAGCATCATCGCGTCCAGCCCCTCCTGACCCATCAGGCGTTTGCGGGGGAAGCGCTTCATTTGCCGCTCGCCGTGTTCGGTATCGAACCAGTCGGAGTTGATGTCTGTGCGGATATAGCCGGGCGAGATCGTGTTCACGCAAATCCCTGTGCGCGCCCATTCGCGGGCCATGCTGCGCGCGGCCTGAACCACGCCTGCCTTGCTGGCCGAATAGGCGACGAGGCCGGGTGAGGGCTCGAATGCAGTGATTGAGGCGATCATGACGATGCGGCCTTGCTCAGTCCCCGCCGCGATCATGCGCTTTGCGCCTTCGCGAGCGGTCAGGATCGCGCCCTTGAGGTTGATTGAGAGCGTGCGCTCGATCTCTTCTTCCGAAATGTCATTGACCATGCCGCCGCCATCAATCCCGGCATTGGCAATCACCGTGTCGACCGTTCCAAACGCGGCTTCGGCTGCATCATAGCCTGCGATAATGTCCGCCTCGCGCCCAACATCCATGGTAATCGCGGCGGCTTGATCGCCGATCTCGCTGGCAAGCGCCTCCAACCGGTCCTTGCGCCGCGCACCCAGGGCGACATTCGCGCCGTTGCCAGCCAGAATACGCCCAAAGCGTGCGCCCAATCCCGAAGACGCACCGGTGATAAGGGCGTTGCGCCCCTTCAGATCTGCAGAAAAGCTCATGCGCCGCTATTGCTTCGCAGGCAGCTCGCCGTCGATATATTTCTTCAGCGTGGTCTGGAAATGGCGCACCCGGCTATCCTGATAAGCACCAAGCTGCATGATCCCATTGCCCGATGCCTTCATACCGGTTTGGACATGCGGTAAGTTGGCCATGTCCTGATCGAACACGCCAGCCAGCGCCTCACCCATCACATCCTTGGCCCAGGCGAATGGCTGATCCTCAGGAATTACCACTTTGTCGACAGCGCGCGGGCGCTTTTCACCCTTTGGTGTCGGGAACAGCAGGCGGATTTCCATCACGCACCAATCGGGTGTGTCGCCGGGCAACCAGCGATAGCAAAGCGTCGGCAGATACCCGATCCACGGCGCGAAATTCGGAAAGATATTGTACGTGAAATTGTCGAGAATTTCGGAATCCGATTTGTCCGAGTAATCGTGTCCGTATGCCTCTTCAAATCCCGCCCGGCTTGCCTCAGCC
The DNA here is from genome assembly GCA_038529875.1 of Pseudomonadota bacterium. Lineage (GTDB taxonomy): Bacteria > Pseudomonadota > Alphaproteobacteria > Sphingomonadales > Sphingomonadaceae > Erythrobacter. The sequence goes on from JBCBDF010000043.1 coordinate 12,171, forward strand.
AGCAGTTTGCGCGCTTGCAACGGGTCACTCTCGTCGATTTCGGCCTGCTCTTCGCTCGCGGCGTAGCGCCGATTGGTCTCCGCATCGGAGCCACCGGAAAACTCAGCCATCTTGTCGAGCACATATTGCTGCGTCTTGCCCTTGAGATGCGGGCTCAGGACACCCGAAGGCGTAATCGCGCGATTGAAGTGATCGCCAATCAGGTCGTAGCGCGTGTTCGCATCGCCCAGGAAAGGCAGCAATTGCGGGTGCGTGGTGATCGAATGCCACGCTTCCATGAAGGCTTCTGCCGTCGCTTTCCAATTGGCCGGGA
>JBCBDF010000044.1:0-12470 GCA_038529875.1 Pseudomonadota bacterium
AATGATAGCGAAGAATTTCGGCCTTGTTCTGAAGATTGTTGCAGCTCTGTGGATATCGATCAGCCATAGATGATTGATAAAGTCAATTAAACGAACATAGTTGATAGAGTCAATAATTTGAATGAGAGTCCCGAACGAGAGATCGCAATGCTGATGGACCGCTTTATGCGGCGAACACATGCGGGAATTCACGCCAAGGCTAAAGCGTTCGACACAGAGCGGGTTGGCCCGAATGGAGGGATGATGTTGCTCGCCCTGTCAGACCTTCAACCAGCTCCGATTAGCGAACTTGCGCGGGAAGTTACGCGGGACAAGGCTCAGGTGACGCGCGCGATCCAGCGTTTTGAGCGACTTGGCCTAGTGAAGCGGCAAACACTTGATGACGACGCGCGGGTCAGCCTTCTCTCGCTAACCAGCAAAGGCGAAACGTTTGTTGAAGGGATAAGAGTTATCTTGACCGACACACTTGAAGCGCTTCTTGCCCCCTGCAACACGGAGGACCGAGCCAGCATCAAACGCATCTTGCAACTGTGCGTCGGTTCCAGCTGAGCTACCCAGCAGCGAGCCACCATGTCGGCACATGGGTCCTAAGCGGAAATCGAAAGCCCCCCCTTTACCCCTTCCACTCCCGGCGTTCTTCCGCCTGGCGCAGCACTTCGTAGCTGACCTGGATCGCCTGGAATTGCTTGGCCGCTTCCTCGTCGCCCGGCTTCACATCGGGATGCACTTCCTTCGCCTTTGCCCGATAAGCCTTCTTGATCCCGGCAAAGTCGGTATCTGCGTCCAGCCCCAACAGCTCCAGCGCGCGCATTTCATCGTCGCTGCGGCTGCCATCGCCCGATCCGGTCCAGCCATAATGGCTCGCCTCAGCATAGCCTGAATTGTCGCGCTTCTCGTCCTTGGCGCGCTTGGCCGCCTCTTCCTTATCGAGCCCTTCGAAGTAATCCCACTTGCGGTTGTATTCGGCGGCATGCGCCTGGCAGAAGTACCACCTGTCGGGATTGTTGGGAGATTTGGGCGCGGGGCAATCGCCCTTCTCCTCGCAGCCATGCCGATCGCACAGGCGCACCGTCGCAGCCTCCCGCGACTCCTCATAACCGCGCCAGCGCGGAAAGCCCCAATCGTTTGATCGCCGTGCGCGGCTCATCGTAGCGGGCCACGAGAAGTGGAAGATATGATGTTCGTCGATGTCATTGTGCCGCTTACCTAGGCGAGCTGGCGGGCAATGCAAAGATGGTAGATGCACAATTGCGATTCTGGGAACCAGTTGCGATGTGAAATGTTGCATCGCAATAGAATGTTTGTATTTGAAACCTAATTACCGCTGAAATTCAAACACCTGAGGTCCTATGAGCCCGCAACTTGCCATCTCCAGCGCTTTTTCCGTCTTTGCGATGGCGGCCCTGTGCGTGCTCGGCGTGAGCAGCAGCAATTCGCTGCCGCGTGGTGAGGCGCCGATTGCGCTGCAGGCCGAAATGCCGAGCCTGCCTTCGCTCAGCTCCGACCTGCTGCGCTAATCTGACGATTAGTTGATCACCACGCTCGCGGCGCGGCGGTTCTGCGACCAAGCGCTTTCATTCGATGCAAGCGCCACCGGGCGTTCCTTGCCATGACTGACGGTACGGATGCGGTTCGCTGGAATGCCGAGGCTGACCAGATAGTTCTTGGCCGAATTCGCGCGCCGTTCCCCCAGGGCTAGGTTGTATTCGCGGGTTCCGCGTTCGTCGGCATGCCCCTCAATCGTAACCGTCACCTGCGAGAATTGCCCCAGATATTGCGCCTGCGCCTGGAGCGAGGCGGCATCGCTGCTGTCGATATTAAAGCGGTCGGTATCGAAATAGACCACCGTGTTGCTACCAACCGCTTGTTCGAAATGCGCCTGGGTGCCCGGCATGGGTGCGCTTTGCGTCGGCGCGGCCGCGCTTGGCGTAGGCGTGGCGGTCGCCTCTGGCGCAGGCGGTAGTTCCTCGGGCGCTTCCTTGGCACAGGCAGCGAGCAAGCTGGCGGATGAAAGCAGAGCAATGGCTGCGATACGATTGGTTGGGATAGTCATGGCAAATCCTCTCTCAGTGTCGATCGGTGTAGGGAAGCCGATCCGTGGTCAAAAATCAAATCAGGGTCGGATCGGGCCCCAAGCGGGGTCGGAGGCATCAACCGGCGTTGGCAGGCGGCGCTCATTGCGTCCGGTCAAATCCACCTGGTGCAGACCTGAGCGGCCAGAATTGCGCGCCGTGCGGAAGAACTGGATGATCCGGCCATTAGGTGCCCAGGTCGGTGCCTCATCCTGCCAGCCATCGGTCAGCACGCGCAAATTGCGCCCCGCTGGCGTCATGACGGCGATGTTAAAGTCCCCGGCGATGCGGGTAAAAGCGATCTGGTCGCCGCGCGGGCTCCACTCTGGGGTTGCGCAGCGTCCCCCGAAGAAAGTGATGCGGCGCTGGTTGGAGCCGTCGGCATCCATCACATAGCATTGCTGAGATCCTGAGCGGTCGCTCTCGAACACGATCTTGCGGCCATCGGGCGAGTAGGAACCGCCGACGTCGATGCCCGGCGTGTTGGTCAGCCGCACACTGCGCCCGCCATTGGCCGACACACGGTAGATATCCGTGTTGCCGTTCACCGCCATAGAGTACAGGATCGAATTGCCATCTGGGGACCAGCGGGGTGCGAGAGTGGGGTTACCCGTTTCGGCAACCAGCGTCTGCTTACCCGAGCCGATATCATAGACATAGATGCGCGGGTTTCCGTCGACATAGGACAGGTAAAGCAGCTTGGAATAATCGGGCGAATAACGCGGGGTTAGCGCGGTCGCGCTGCCCAGCGTCAGGAAGCGGTGGTTCGCCCCGTCGCTATCCATGATGGCGAGGCGCTTGACCCTTTTATCCTTGGGGCCGGTTTCAGCGATGTAAGCGATCCGGCTATCGAAGAACGGATTCTCACCGGTCAGCCGCGAATAGACCAGGTCCGAGCATTTATGCGCAGCACGGCGCCAATCGGCCGGGCGCACCACCCAGCCCTCGCGCACCAATTCGTTTTGCAGCGCGACATCGTAAAGGTAGCAGCCGACGGTCAGGCGGCCATCGGGCCTCGCATTGACGAAGCCGTGAACCAGCATTTCCGCACCGCGACCGCTCCAGCTGCCCCAAGACGGGGCTTTGATCTGGGTGAAGCTTGGCTTGGGCAGGGAATCAGGTCCGGTCGGCTTGAATATCCCGTTATTGCGCAGGTTCGCGGTGATGACGCGCGCCATCTCCCGACCCAGCGCGCCAGTGCCGTCAGAATTTGCCGGGGTCGGGCGTTCGCGATCGGTGGCAAAGGCCGGGATGGCGACGCCGAGGTCGTCCAGGTTTCCACTTGCAGTCACTGTCCCGCGCAAAGGACCGTCCGGATCATCTGCACCGATGTCCGTGGTCTCTACACTCCCGCCCTCACCGACCGGCTCGCCAAGATCCTGGTTTTGAGCAAGCGTAGGGGTGGAAAGTAGCAGTGCAATCCAAGCGATCTGTTTAAGATTTTTCATCATCACAACCTGTAATCAAAATTCCATACAAGATCATCCCACTCACTGTAAAAGCGCTCGGGAAGTCCGAAAGGTGCTGCGCTTTGAACCGCCCGAATTGCGCGCTCAGCGTGGATATTGGCCTGCGGTCGGTTTGATGCGTTGACACCTGTTTGGTTTACCAGTCTTGGCCGTCCGTTGAGAGTGCCATCTTTGTTAAGTTTCCAAGCTATTATGCTGACCAATTTGTCGGCATCGGCGCCCGAAGGGGGCCTCCAATGGGGCCTGAGCTCTCGCGTAATAGCGGCTTCCAGCGCAGCTTTCTGCTGCGGCCCAAACCTCGCCCCTTCAGAACCAATAGCATCAGTCTCTCGCGAGCTTCCCGCGCCTTCCAGAAAATCGCTGCCGATCAGGTCGGAACTGCCGCCAGATGCAGCTGTCGGAGTCGGCCTTGACGTAGGGCGCGAAGTCGGTGGCGCATCCGGCGCTGCGCGTGTCGGATCGGGCTGAGCTTGCAGTTGCTGTTCCTCGGCAGGCGGCGCTTGTTCATCCGACGGCTCGGGTGCAATCGCGGCTCGGCTTTCTGCCACAGGATCAGGCGCAGTCGATTCCAGGCTGACCTCGCTCGCCAGGCTCACCGTCATCCGCTCTGGGATCGCCACCAGCTCATCGCGCACAGGCTGAAAGAGCAGCAGTGCAACCACGCCGACATGCAGCGCAAGCGCGACTAACAGGCCGATACGCTCTTCGCCACGAAAACGGGCTGGCTGGATGGTGAGCTCGCTCATCGTATCCCAGCGCTATGGCGGCGAAACTGAACCGCTGGTGACCAGCGAGATCGAAGAAAACCCGGCGCGGTTCAACTCACCCATAACAGCCATCACCCTGCCGTAATCGAGCGCCCGGTCGCCCCGCAGTACGATCTGCGGCTGCTGACCGTCGGCTTGCCGGTCGATCTGGGCGAGTGCATCGGGAAATGCGCCCGGCTCAACGGCCGCATCGTCGATATAGATGATGCCGTCGCCATCAACCGAAACGGTAATCTGCTCCGGCGTTTGATCGATCGGATTGGCGCGGCTTTCAGGCAGTTCGATCGGCACGCCGGATGCGAGCAAGGGCGCGGTCACCATGAAGATGATCAGCAACACCAGCATCACGTCGACGAACGGCGTAACGTTAATTTCGGCCATCGGCGCGCGGCGAGAGCGGCGTGATTTGCCCGATGAAGATAGGGATGCGCCCATTTAAAAGAGCTCCGAGATATCTGGCACAGGGCTAGGCGGTTGCGCAGCAACCGTAAGGGCGACCGCCCGCCCGCAGCGACGCGATCTTTGATCGCATGAGCGAGGATATCGCGCGCCCGGATGGGCGTAGCGGAAATCAAAAACACCCATCACGCTTTATCCAATTCACGACTAAGCCCGGCGTGGAAACGATCAGCAAAGCGCTGCAATTGCGCTTCGTACCGGTTCACCCGCTGGCTGAAGCGGTTGTAGGCGATCACTGCGGGGATCGCCGCGAACAGGCCGATTGCGGTCGCAAATAAAGCCTCCGAAATGCCGGGAGCGACCACTGCCAATGAAGAGCTTTCCTGCGCCCCGATCTGGAAGAAGCTGTTCATGATGCCCCAGACCGTGCCGAACAGGCCGACGAACGGCGCGACCGATCCGGTGGTAGCAAGAAAACCCAGCCGCGCAGCCAGCTCGTCCGCCTCAAACGCAACCTGGCTTTCCATCGCCGCGGCGATGCGTTGGCGAGCGGCATCGCGGTCCACCGGCGCGGATTTGGTCGAAAGCTTCCATTCGCGGAGGCCCTTCGCTGCGACCCGCGCGGACGCCACCTCTTTCTGCGAGCGCTTGCTCAGAACCGCTTCGTGATCGCTCGTCTCGAAGAAATCATCTTCATAACCGCGCGATTTTCGCTCCATTCCGCCGATCCTCAGGCTGAACGAAACGATGATCATCCACACCCAGATGCTGGCCAGGATCAGGCCCGCCATCACCAATTGGACGACGATATCGGCGTCAAGAAACAGTTCAACCGGGTCGAGCCGGGTGGTCGCCGCGCCGCTTGTGGCCGCGAGCAGGGAAAGCGTTGTTGTCATCAAGCCTCTTGGTCCATGAGATTGCGAAAGGCTGCGCGCCAGGCATCTGGCTGGCGTCGTGGGCGGCCTTCAAGGGTGATAAATCCGACGCGCAATTGCGCTTCGGCCAGAATTTCATCGCCGCGTTTTGCGATTTGGTGCATCCGGCAACTCGCTGCGCCCAATTCGGTGCAGGTGGTAACGATCACGACGTCATCATCGAGCTTTGCCGGGCGCAGATATTTGAGGTTTATCTCGGAGACCGCGTAAGCGCCCTCCTCCGCCTCGATTGCGGCGCGCTGATCGATCTCAAGCAGCCGCAACAGGTCGGATCGCGCGCGCTCAAACCAGCGCAGATAGTTCGCGTGATAGGTGATCCCCGCAAGGTCGGTGTCCTCGTAATAGACGCGCACAGCATACAGGTGGCGCGGCCCATCGAGGACGCCTCCGGGAGGAGTGGGTACAATCATCGCCTAACCACCTAACGCAGCACGGATTCGCTGGGAAGACAGGTTTTGATGCGCCCACCTGAATGGCGGTAGAATGAGTCTGACGTGCGGTGAGTTTTGCAGATCCACTATTTTGGGACCACGCCACCCGCGCTCCCTCCACCCGGATGGTATCCCGGTAGGCTCCGGGTGGAAGGTCGGAGGGAGCGGGTAGCTATGGAACCTCAGAAAAAAGGTAGAGCGCGTGTGGAAACCTAACGCGCGATCATCGGCCCGAGCGGCTGCCCGCCAAAGATATGGATATGCAGGTGAGGCACTTCCTGCCCGCCATGCGCACCGATATTAGCAAGCAAGCGATAGCCGGGTTCGACCAGCCCTTTCGCGCGGGCCACCTCGCCCACGGCGCGAATAAAGCCGCCAATTTCTGCATCCGATGCCTTCGCCGCGAAATCGTCCCAGCTGACATAGCGCCCCTTGGGGATCACCAGCGTGTGAATTTCCGCCTGCGGATTGATGTCCTCAAACGCGAATGCCCACTCATCCTCATGGATTTTGTTCGACGGGATTTCGCCGCGCAGGATCTTCGCGAAGATGTTGTCATCATCGTAGGGCAAGGTCGGATCGATCGGCATTATTGTTCCCCTACCCCTTTGGCCTGCTGGCTTTTTCATCGAGGCCAGACACGCCGTCGCGCCGGTCCAGCTCGGCAAGGACTTCGTCAAAGCCGATACCCTGTTCTGCCAGTTGAATCAGGAGATGAAACATTAGATCTGCTGATTCCTTGACTTGTTCTTCTCGAGTCCCAGCGAGATGCGCGACAACGAGTTCGATTGCTTCTTCTCCGACTTTACGAGCAACAACATCCTCGCCCCGTGCATGCAAACTGGCCACGTAACTGGTGCCAGGATCGGCTTTGAATCGTTCACGGATAGTGCGCTCAAGGCGGGAGATAGTGTCTGACACGTTTCAACTCTTGTCATTGCGAGGAGCCGCAGGCGACGCGGCAATGCAGATTATCGAACTGGATTGCTTCGCTACGCTCGCAATGACGAAGTTTCAATCCATGCGGATCATCAAACGCCCCGCGCCGGAAGGCCGGCTGCGCGCAACGCCTCATGCGCATCGGACACGGTGTGCTCGCCGAAATGGAAAATCGAGGCGGCCAGCACCGCGCTCGCATGACCCTTCGTCACGCCTTCGACCAGGTGATCGAGCGTCCCTACCCCGCCGCTGGCGATCACCGGCACGCTAACGCTGTCGGCAATCGTGCGTATCAGTTCGAGGTCATACCCCGCCTTAGTCCCGTCGCCATCCATGCTGGTGACAAGCAGCTCACCCGCGCCGAGATCGGCCACCTGCTTGGCGTATTCGACCGCGTTGACGCCGGTCGGCTTGCGCCCGCCATGGGTGTGAATTTCCCAATGAGGCACCGCTTCGCCGATGGGCAGAATCACGCGGCGCGCATCGACGCTGGCGACCACGCACTGGCTGCCAAATTTCGCCGCGATGTCGCTCACCAGCTCTGGCCGGGCAACGGCAGCGGAATTGATCGCCACCTTGTCAGCCCCTGCGAGCAACAGTTCGCGCGCATCCTCTACGCTGCGCACGCCGCCGCCCACTGTCAGCGGCATGAAGCACACCTCCGCCGTGCGCCGCACCATGTCGAGCAATGTCCCGCGCCCTTCATGGCTGGCGGAAATATCGAGGAAGCACAGCTCATCCGCGCCCGCCTCGTCATAGGCGCGGGCTTGCTCAACCGGGTCGCCAGCGTCTTTCAGATCGACGAAGTTGACGCCCTTGACCACGCGCCCATCGGCGACATCGAGGCAGGGTATGACGCGGATACGGACGGTCATGGATTACTGCTGAGCCTCCTGGTTCGCGCCTGGCGTAGTAAATATGCCCGCCAAGCATTCGTCGCCCACACAGTCTTCGCCCGATTTGAAGGCAATAAGCAGATAGGGCCAAAGAAACGAGGCAAAGAAGGCACCAGCCATTCCGTAGACCAGCCCGTTCGTCCCGAAACGCGGCTCGATGAACTTCACCACAGCAAGCGAAAGCGCGAAAAATACAACGACATTGATCATTGCGTATTCGATCGTAGCCACGGTTATCCCGGCGAGAAATGTGAGGCATAGGAAGAGAAAGCCGATGAAGCGCATGAATCAGGCCCGCGCCCCCATCGCAATCGCAGCGGCGAGATCAAGCCGCCCCTCATACAGCGCGCGGCCCGTGATCACGCCTTCGATCCCCTCGCCAGCGTGGAGCGAGAGGATATGAATATCGTCAATACCCTTCACCCCTCCACTGGCGATCACAGGGATATCGACCTGCCGCGCGAGTTCGAGCGTCGCGTCGATATTGCAGCCGGTCAACAAACCGTCGCGGCCAATGTCGGTGAACAGCAGACTGGCAACGCCCGCATCTTCGAACCGGCGCGCGAGATCGACCACGGGGACGTCCGACACATCGGCCCAGCCTTCGGTTGCGACCATGCCATCTTTCGCGTCAACAGCGACGACGATGCCGCCCTGCCATTCCTTTGCCATGTCTTTGACGAATTCGGGATTTTTGAGCGCGGCTGAGCCCATCACGACGCGCGATACGCCCAGGTTGAACCAGCCTTCGACCGTTTCCGCATCACGGATCCCGCCGCCCAATTGCACGTGGCCGGGGAACGCGGCGACGATCGCTTCGACCGCCTCGCGATTTTCGGTGCGGCCTGCAAAACTGCCGTCGAGGTCAACCACATGCAGGTGCTGCGCCCCAGCCTCGGCGAACAGCATCGCCTGCGCCGCTGGGTTATCACCATAGGTGGTCGCACGGTCCATATCGCCTTCGGCCAGGCGCACCACTTCGCCTGCCTTCAGGTCGATGGCGGGAAAAATGATCATGAGTTTATCTCCGTGGACCGTGCCACCCGCGCCGCCTTAATTTGTGTTCCGCACGCCCATCCGGGCGCGCGATTTCCTCGCGGCCTGCGGACGAGTCCGCGCCGCTGCGGGCGGCCGCTTGGCCTTGCGGTCGCTAGCGCGATCGATGCACATACCATTGCTGTCACGGATTCCATCGCAGAAACCTCTCTAGCGTTTCCAACCCATAGGTCTGGCTCTTCTCAGGGTGGAATTGCACGCCAATTATATTGTCTCGCGCGACCGCCGCGACCAGCCCCTCGCCGTGGTCGGTCAGAGCTGCGACGTGATGGGGATCGTCGGCTATAAAATGGTAGGAGTGGAGAAAATAGGCCTCCCCTTCCTCAATCACCTCGTGATTGCGAGCATGCGGCAGCGGGGCAACGTCGTTCCAGCCCATATGCGGGACTTTAATCGCGGGATCGGCAGGCTCGATCAGCCGCACTTCGCCCGGCACCCAGCCCAAGCCCGGCGTGACACCGTGCTCGAGACCTTGCGTGCCAAGCAATTGCATCCCCACGCAGATGCCCAGGAACGGCGCTCCTCCAACCTGCACGCGCTCGGTCATCGCCTCAACCATGCCAGAAATCGCGTTCAAGCCCTGCGCGCACGCCTTGAACGAACCGACACCGGGCAAAACGATACGATCAGCTGCGCGCACAACATTGGGGTCGGCGGTCACTGCGACAGACGCGCCCACCACCTTCAGAGCGTTGTGGACCGAATGAAGGTTGCCCGCGCCGTAATCTATCAGGGCGGTTATTTGAGGCATAACACCAACCTGTTAGCGCCAAACGGCTGCGCAGCAGCCGCAAGGCCAAGCGGCCGCCCGCAGCGGCGCGGGCTTGCCCGCAGGCCGCGAGGAAATCGCGCGCCCGGATGGGCGTCGCGGAACACAAAAACACCCTCTAACCACCCAATTGCCCCTTCGTCGAAGGAATCGCCCCACCTTTACGCGAATCCTGCTCCACCGCGATCCGCATTGCGCGGGCAAAGCCCTTGTAAATGCTCTCGCAAATGTGGTGGTTGTTGCTGCCATACAGCAGCTCCACATGCAGCGTAATGCCGGCGGTTTGCGCAACCGACTGGAACCAGTGCTCGATCAGCTCGGTGTCCCATTCGCCCAGCTTCTCCTGAGTGAAGCCCGCATTCCAGACCAGGAACGGTCGGCCCGATATGTCGAGCGCGACACGAGCCAGCGTCTCGTCCATCGGCGAATAGGCGCTTCCGTATCGACCAATGCCAGCCTTATCGCCCAACGCATCGGCAATCGCCTGACCCAACGCAATCGCGGAGTCCTCGGTCGTGTGGTGCTGGTCAACATGCAGGTCGCCCTTCACCTTCATCGTCACATCGATCAGCGAATGCTTGGAAAACTGCTCCACCATGTGGTCGAGAAAGCCGATCCCGGTCGACACATCATAGGCGCCAGTGCCATCGAGATTGACCGCAATTGCGATGTCGGTTTCCGCCGTTTTTCGCTCGATTGAGCCGGTTCGCGTATCTGCTTGCATAGTGCACAGGGCTATAGGCCGATGCTCGGGTGGTGCAAGCATATCGGGCGTAACTGCGCACTAACGCACGGAAACGCTTGACCAGCGCGGCTGGCCTCGCCACCCTTTGTTCACCATGACTGAAGACACCCCCGATAGTCTGATCCCGTATGATGAGATCGTTCAAGAGGCGCTGCGCGCGGTCGTTGGCCGTGTGCTGGGAGAAATTGTGGCGGGAGGCAGCGAGCTTCCGGGTGCGCATCATTTCTACATCACCTTCAAGACCGGGGCCCCTGGGGTCTCCATCCCGCCGCATCTGCACGAGCGCTTTCCCGATGAAATGACGATCGTTTTACAGAACAAGTTCTGGGACTTGGAAGTCGGCGATGAAGGATTTTCGGTCGGCCTGTCGTTCAACCAGATCCCGGCCAAGCTTTCCGTGCCTTTCGCGGCAATAACCGCATTCGTCGATCCGGCGGTCGATTTTGGCCTGCAATTTCAGGCAACGGTCGCCGATATGGCCCCGGAAGAGCATGAAGATGCGGAAAACGACTCGATTGAGGGCAAAGACGATCCTACCGACGATGGCGGCCCGGACGATGGCTCGAACGTCGTGACGGTCGATTTCGGACGCAAGAAGTAGCATTTTCGGACGGAAAGCGCTTGGATTGCGCGGTTGCGGCACCCAATTACAGATGATGGACAACGCGGACATTCCCTCGAAAGAACTCGTGCCGGTTGAGGATGAACCGCGCGGCGAATTAACGCGCGGTCATACGGGTAAAGCCAAAGTCGTGGGCCCCAGTACCAACCCCGCCACAAACCTGTTGATCGCAGACATCGTGCTGCGCGGTGCGTCCAGCCTGTTTCGCAAAAAGGTTGAGCAGGGAATAGTCAAAACCAGCGACAATGAGGGCCAGGCCCGCGAAATCCTCGATGGACGGTCGATCATGACCACGCTGGCGCTGTACGGGGCGAGCAAGCTGGCGACCCGTTCTGTGCCAGGTCTTGCCATCGTCGCTGGCGGTTTGCTGGCCAAAACGCTGTATGATCGCGGCAAGTCGATCGAACTTTCAAAGCGGGTCAAATCCAAGGAACAAGAGCCGGAAGCGTGACACGGGGCCGACAAAGGTCGTCCTAAAGCGCTTGTGCACTTGATTTTCCCCGCCCCTTTGCGGCATCGGGCCGCATGGACAGCACCACAGAGCATTCCGAAACCGAAGCCGGCGACCTTAACCGCAGGGGCCTGATGTTTATCCTTTCGTCGCCCTCTGGCGCGGGCAAGACGACTCTGTCGCGCATGCTGCTGGAGGCGGATCCTGAAATAAAGCTGTCGGTTTCGGCCACCACGCGCCCGCCGCGCCCGGGCGAAGTGGACGGCATGCACTATCACTTCGTCTCCGATGCCGAGTTCGATCGAATGGTCGAGGAAGACGATTTTTACGAATGGGCCCCAGTGTTCGATCACCGTTATGGCACACCCAAGGGGATCATCCGCAACGCCCTGAAATACGGGCAGGATTTCCTGTTCGACATCGATTGGCAGGGGACTCAGCAGCTCTACCAAAAGGATCAACAGGACGTGGTCAGCGTCTTCATCCTGCCGCCCAGCCTGGACGAATTGCGCCGCCGGTTGGAAGAGCGCGCGACCGATAGCGGCGATGTGATCGACGGCCGGATGGAGCGTGCCCGCGCGGAAATCAGCCATTGGGCCGAATATGACTACGTCGTGATAAATGACGATGTTGATGCGTGCTTTGCCAAGGTTCGCGAAATCCTGGATGCGGAGCGCATGCGCCGTACGCGCCAAACCGGACTGATCCCGTTTGTGCGCGAATTGATGGGCTAGGTTGATCGGCTAGGTCCATCAGCTGGGCGATGCAGTAAGGGCGCCTGCCGCGAGGCTCGCAATAACCTGTTTTAGCAGAGGCATATTGTCGGTATGGATGGTGTTGGGGCGAACACTTTAGTTCTGGAGACATCGCTAAATGACAATACTCGCCAAAATAACACAGGCCTTCCTATAGTAATTCA
>JBCBDF010000045.1:0-12431 GCA_038529875.1 Pseudomonadota bacterium
CTTGCGCTGGAGCAGTTGCAAAATTCTCGCGTCCGCGGGCCGACCTGGAAGCGAATTTCTACCCCGGCAATATCCTCCCTCGAGCCCCTCAACACGTCGCGGTCGGTGGCGCAATTGGGGCGGATGCCGTGCCTATCGCGCTAGATATCGGATACAACTCAGAGGCGGGTGAAATATCCCGTGCACTCTTTGTGGTGGTGCCGAGGGCACACAAGTTTAGCCGTAGACTATTTTCAGAGGTCGTCGCACCACTTGGCGAGCTTCTACAACGGGTAGCGTCCCCAATGTCGGCTTTTCGCGCAAGGCTACCCTCAGTCAGACTGTCTTCTGTGGATGGCTCCCGCGTTGCAAGCATAGAGTGATGATATGGTCTTGGGTGGGGTGCAGTCGCCTGTCCGGCCTGTTGACAGTCATGTAGGACTGCTGGCCCTGATGGGGTCCGTGAACAAGGTCCTATCGGCTTTGCAGGCTCGTGCACCCAAGACAGTCCCTGGGTTGCCCTTGCTCCCAGTCCGACCGGTATCGCCATCACATCGCTTCGCTCTCGCAACTTCGTGAAGCTGATCTCTCCTCAGCTAAGTGCTTAACCTGTCATGATGCCAGCACCGGCTTATGGCCTGCTCGATAAGTCTCGCCGCGCGTCATGATTGCCCAGGCTATCCGGGCCATCTTGTTGTCCATGGCAACCGTAGCGACCCGAACTGGCGTTCGCTCCAGTAGCGCAACGAAGCGCGGATCAGCGTGCTGTTGAGGAATCTACAGGATGGGTGTTTTAGATCAAATATGTCGGAAACCCGATAGTTTTCCGATGAAAGGGTAATCGAATGCACGTGGTGTTTGGAGGCGATCGACTCTGGCGATTAGGACGGAGTTATCCGTTCTTGGCGAGAGCAAAGCATCCACTATTTGCTTAGAAATTCACTAAACCGAAAGTTCCGCTAATGGCCCACTTCCGGATGGTGCTTAATGGAGCGAACTGGGGCCGAAAGCGGACCTAGGGTTGGGATAAGATAGGGCCTGCTATTGAGAAGATCGCCATTGGTCGGTCTTGACGTCGCGGACCAACGGATCGCGCACATTGTCGCAATGATTGTAGTCAGCTTTCGGCGCGAGCGAATTACACGGCGATCACCCAGCCCGCAAATATGATCTGCGCCGTCAAACTCCGGTCAAAAGCGTATCGAAGCCTCTACCCCGTAAGTGCGCGGTGCGCCGCGGGTGAGGTAATCCTGATAGAATGCGTTCAGGTTAAGACCGTAAACATAATAGAACTTGTCCGTCAGGTTCTTGCCGAAGACCGATAGTGAGAAATCATCCCGCTCATAGGTCACACGCGCATCGAACAGCCAGTAGTCGGGATTGCCGCAGGCCAGTTCCGGCGTGGCAAGCAGGACATTCGATCCGGCTGCAGGCTGGTCACAGGGATCCTGTCCATAATCACCGAACGGGTCGAAGAAGTATTCCCCCATATAGCTCGCATCCCCACGGATCGTCAGCTTGCTACGACCATTGTCGAACGGGATCAGTTCTACTCCGGCGTTGAAAGTCAACTCGGGCGCATTGGGGAAGTCATTGCCGTTGATGTCCAGCGTCAGCGCGGTCGGATCGGCGGGATCGACTTCGTTGCCCTGATATTCGGAGTTCAGATAGCCAATGGAGCTGTCGATCCGCAGGAAGTCGGTCGGCTCCCACGTTAGCTCTACCTCCCCGCCGAATAGCCGCCCGTCGGCCGAGCGAAGGAAGCTGGTCGCGCCGATAATCTGCGCAATTTGCTGGCCTGAATAATCGTAATAGAAAGCCGCTGCGTTGAGCTGCACCGTGTTGTTCGCAAAGCGGCTTTTTACGCCGACTTCGTAGGCATTCACCTTTTCCGGATCGACGAAATAGACTTGGCTGATATCCTGATAGGCCAAGCCATTAAACGTGCCCGCGCGGTAGCCGCGGGAATAGCTGGCATAGAGCAACACATCGTCGGTCACCTGAAAATCAAGGATTGCACGACCGGTCAATTGCCCGGTGGTTTCGTTTTGTCGTACGCGTTGGGGCGTGCCGGTCAGTGGGAACTCATAAGGCACCAGACTGGCGAACGCATTCTCTCCCCCAAGATCAAACAGAACGGTCGAACCGTTAGAATATCGCACGTCGTCGTAAGTATACCGCAGGCCGACGGTTAGCGAGAGCTGCTCCGTCAGGTCCAACGTGCCTTCGCCGTAAACCGCGATAGATGGCCGCTCGATCGTAAACTCCTGGCGCGCCAGGATCGGTCCGAAAGGCGGCGCTCCGGCTGCGGCGCAAGCTGCCTGCACTGCGGTTCCCCCGGCGCTGTTGGTGGCGGCGACATCTGCATTAAAGGCGATCAGCGAACGGGCATCGAAAAATCCGTTGGGATTGATCGTGACCGGGGCGCAGAAGCCAGGATCAGTGATTGCGAGGCTCGGATCAAGCGCAAACGCGGGCAGCACGCCCAGTGAATTGCCGACCGCGATGGGGATGTTGTTGAAGCCGTCCGGAACCCCGGCACCCTGCAACAGGGGGCGCAGGAAGCCGAAGAAGTCGGGCTCGTTCACCGTATCGATCTTGTCCACACCGTAATATCCGCCGACGATGAAGCGGAATGGCCCGCCATCGTCGAAGCTGAGCCGAACATCTGCGTTGAGGTTGGTGCTGTCCGAATTATAACGGATCGCGCAGACATTATTGGGCGAGCCATCGCAATCGAAAGGCGAAAGCTCAAAGCTGGATTCATCATATCCGAAGATCCCCGTCAGCGTCAGGCTGTCCGAGATATCGCCCTCTACCGTCAGCGCCGCACCATAGCTGTCGGTGCGGTAAAACCCGCCGGTATCGGCTTGGACCTCATCCTCCTCCAGCAAGCGCCCGCCCAGCTCAGGGCGAGGCTGGAAGCGGGAATAGCCCGCCGCATCCGTACGACCTTCAAGGTAGCCGATGCCGTAAGGCAGATCCTGGCGCGGGTTCGACTTGGCGCCGTGCAGCTTCAGGGTCATGCGGAAGGTGTCGATCGGCTCAAGCTGGAAGGTTACGCGCCCGGCATAACTGTCGGTCTCGGCGAAATCCTGGTTCAGCGTCGGATTGAAGGTGTACCCATCTGCCGTTACGTAAGTTCCAGCCAACCTGACCCCGAAAACGCCCGGGACAATATCGGTCTCCACCGCGCCTTCCACCGACACGCGGTTGAAATTACCATAGCCTGCTGTGAGGTAACCCTGGGTACCCGCCAGTTCCGGCTTGCGCGTGATGAAGTTGATCGCACCGCCGGTGGTGTTGCGCCCGAACAGGGTGCCTTGCGGACCGCGCAACACTTCGACACGTTCCAGATCGTAAAGCTGCTGCCCATGGCTGGCGCGAAAAGACTGATAAACTTCGTCGACATATACGCCGATAGGCGACGCGGTCGAGGCGGAGAACTCGTTTGCGACGCCGATGCCGCGCAAAGAGAAGTTTGGCTGTGTTTCGGAGTAGGCGGAAGTGACCTGCAAGTTGGGCAAGCTGCCCATCAGGTCACTCGTTTCGGTGATCCCGCGTGCGGTCAGCTCTTCGCCGCCGATGGCCGAGACGGCGATGGGCACGTTCTGGAGGTCAGTCGCTCGTTTGGTCGCCGTGACCACAATCGTCTGGATGCCCTGCTCCTCTTCTGCCGCCGTATCGGTCTCGTTCGATTGCGCCTGTGCAGCAGTGATCGGCGCTAGACAGGCTCCGGCAAGTAGAGCCAGTTTGACGGTGGCTGTAACTGCTGCTTTCGGTGTCTTGGTCATTCCTATTCCTCCACGAATATTTTTTATAATTAGCTTGTTAAATGGCCTTTTCGGTTTGGCTTTTCTTACGCGTCGCGAAGCTGCGTGCGTCGGGGGGGGGGGGGGGCGGTATTTTTCGGCGAGTTCGGCATAGGTGATGCGTGTTTTGCCCAGCACCAACGCAGCGCGATCCCGCGCAGTTTGGGCGATAGCAACTGGCCAGCTCATCGTGGCCTAGCCGGCAAATGAGTAGCCTCGTTGAAGCTGAGCAGCCGCAAATCTGAGAGCGAACTTCCGGCCATCCTCGTGACCGAGGCATGGCGCGGGGCGAAGCGCGCCAGGCTACCCTCGCCCAGCGCTGCCGCCAGCGCGACGTTTATCGGGAGGCCATGCGTGAACACAGCGATGCGCTTGCCCGGACCTGCCAGCAGGGCGTCTAGGCTCGCCCGCACGCGCCCTGTGAAAACATCGTGATCTCCGCCAAGGGAGCCGACGGGATCGGCCAGAAATGCATCCCAGTGTGCGCTACCCTCGGCGCGCCAAGCCTCGACGGAAACGTAATCCGCCCCGTCCTGATCGACCTCAGCAATGCCGGCAACATGGTGGACCTCACCGCCCAGCTTATCGGCAAGTGGTAACGCGGTCTGGTGGGCGCGACGCAAGGGGCTTGAGACGATGCGGTCGATCGGCTCGCCCGACAACCTTGCACCGACATGCTCTGCTTGGGCGTGGCCCAACTCGCTCAGAGCCGGGTCGATACGCGCCGCCGTGCCATCCATTTCCGGCTCGCCGTGGCGGATGAGGATAAGCTGCTTCATGCCGTTTCGCAGGTCAGGACGCGGTGCCAGATCAGCCCGCTGGTTTCGCCCAGCCGGTCGACCGCTGCGCGCGTCGGCTCGGTCTTAGCAAGTCCCAATTCGACATAGGCCATCTGCTCGGTCATCGCGCCAAGCGCCGCCGCGATCTCATCTGCATTCAGCCTGTCCGTCACTTGCCCCGCCGCTTGGCATTTGCGAATCCAGCGCGCGCTGCGGGTCACGAAAAGCTGGCGAATTGTCAGCCACATATCGCGGAATTCGTCGGCATCGGGGCGCGCGGCTGCTTCTCGCGTGACGCGGAACAGGTGGCGGCGTTCGGCATAGTTGCGGAAGAAGGCGATATTGCGCCGGGTCAACCCCGCCAAAGTCGGCTCGGTGGCATCGCCGCCCCCAACCTCGGCTCCGCTGGCACTGCGCAGATTGCCATATAGCCCTGCGATCACAGCGATCAGCGCTTGATCCTTATCGGCGAAATGGCGGTAGAAGTTACCGTGACTGACATCGGCTGCAGCAGCGATTGCCGCGACGGTCGTTCCGTCGAAACCGCTCTCTGCGAAGCACCGTTCGGCCGCCGCCACCAGCTTGGCGCGCGTGGCCCGCCCTCGCGCGGTGGGCGGCTCAACCTGCCCGCGTTCCAACAACTTGAGCCCGTCCGGTCCGGCTTCAGATGGAGCGGTGCTCACGCGGCAAACCCTGCATCAAAGCCCATGGCGGCGAACCATGCTCGATCCTTCTGCGCTCGGATTGCACCATGCTCGCACACGACTGCCGATATGTCGGACGGCACGCCGCCATTGCCCTCATATTCCTGCAGGAGCGCGTCGATGCCGTCTTGCAATTGCGCGGTGTGATCGCGCGGAATGTTCTGATCAGGCGCTGCCAGCAAAGAGCGCAGTGCATCCGCTTCCTCACCGGCGAGATCGCACATTGCTTGCGCCATCGCCGCCAGATCGGCGGCCTCCTCTTGCTCGAAAGCCGGTGTTGCATCGAGCTGCGCGCGGATGATCTGCACTTGCCCCATCACGAGCATCACCTGTTCGCGCGCAAGACTCGCGGTTTCGGGCAATGCGGGGAGCACGACATGCTCGAGTGCACGCACGCAGCTATCCAGGCGATCCTGCACGCTGGGGTTCATGCCGCCTCTCCTTTGCCAGATGCGGGCCCAAGCAAGCGCGCCAGCGCCGCTACGAATTGTGGTCCGGTAGCGGCAAGGAAAGTTAGCAACACATCCTGGTGATTATGCGCTTCCTTTGCGGCGCGCATTCCCAGCACGGAGACGAGAATGTAGCTCTTCCAATTGTTGAACACGGTGAAATAATGGAGCTTGCTGCGGTCCACGGGGCGTCCGCCTGCTGCCTCATAGGCGGCGATGAAATCGTCCGTTCCGGCGAAGATATCGCTTGCGCGGAAGGTGCCGTCGCTCAGCGTGCCGAAGACGGGCTGTAGCAGCCACCCAAAATCCGCGTGACGATCACCGAGATAGCTCATTTCCCAATCGAGCACGGCCGTGATCGCGCCCGTGTCCTCGTCAAACAGATAATTGCCGGTACGGAAGTCTCCATGGACGAGGCTGAGCTCGTTGCAATCGGGCACGTTCGCTTCCAACCACTGCGTCGCCAGCCGGATGACAGGCTCTTTCGCAACGACGTCCTGCTCCAGCAATTCCTTCCAGAACGCGATCAACCAGCGGGTCGCCTGTTTCGGGTCTGCATCGGGTGCTGCGTAGGATGGTAGGTCGGCGCTGCGCCAATCGAAATTATGGATCTTGGTAAGAAGGTCGACATATTGCGGACGGATCTTGCCGCGCAAGGGATCGCCCAGCACCGTGCCAAGGCCCGTGACACTAAGGTCGATACTGCTCGGCTTGGGCGTGCCGGGCATCATTTCCATAATGAGCGCCGGGCGGGGGAAGATTACCGCATCCTCGTCGATCGCCAGCACGCCCGGCACGGGCACTGTGCCTTTCATCGCGCGCAGCACGTCCCACTCGCGGCGGCGGCTCGTCTCGGTGATCGCCTCTTCGGGGTCCATCCGCAGGACGTATCGCTTTGGCTCCTCGTCCGCTTTGGCGAGCGTGAACATGAATTGCTCCTTCGATGCGCCGCCGCCGAGGCGCGACACATCGCTGACCTTGCTGCCGACGGCCTCGCGATCGAAGAAACGCTCCAGTAGGCCCTGCACTTCGCCATCGACCTGCGGAATATAAGGCGGCGCGGCGCGGCGGGCCTTGCGGGCTTCCAGCAGCGCGGCGAGATGGGGTTCGGTGTCGATACTCATGCAGTTTCCCGATGCGGATTGGTTTCGGTTTGGCTTCGAGCGGCCACGCGCCGGGCGGCGTTGAACCCGCCATCGCAGTCGAGGATCACGCCGTTCACCCAGCTGGCTTCGGGCGAGAGCAGGAAGGCGGCGGCAGTCGCGATTTCGCTCGGTGTGCCATGGCGGCCCGCCAGCTCGGCGGCCTTTGCGATTTTCTCGCGACCCATGGACTTGCGAAAATCGCCGAGGATAGGAGTTTCGACTGGCCCCGGTGCTACCGCGTTTGCGCGCAGCCCAGTGTCGGACGTCCGGGCGGCGAGGGCTTCGACCCAGATATTTACGAGCCGCTTTGAGAAAGCATAAGCCTCTGTGCCGTCCATGCCCGCAGCTTGCGACAGGATAGCGTCGTCCGGAGCGTCGATAAGGTCGGCCAGACGCGCCTCGGGCAGGGTACATCGATGGGCAGTGATGCTCGAGACGGCGACCAGTGTGGCGGGAGTGGCGAGCTTGGGTCCGAGCGCGCCGGTCAGTTGGCGCATGGCGCAGAAATTGACTTGCAGAATTGTCTCGGGCGGATGCGTTCCTGGCAGCCCGGCGACATGGGCGACGCCATCGAGCGGTCGCGAAAGCCCATCCGCGAATGCCGCTATCGCAGCCGGGTTTGACAAGTCACAGCCGAGGATGTCGGCGCCTTCTTCGCGGTCCACAGAGATAACCTCATCGCCGCGTCCGCGCATATGATCGGCCAAAGCCTGCCCGATGCCGCTCGCCGCGCCGGTAACGAGGATACGCCGCCCGCTCACCGTGACCACTCCACCATCAGCGTCTCATAACCGCTGAACCAGTTATTGGCCGCACGCCGCGCAGGGTGTGAGATGCGAATATGCCGCATCGCCGCCAGCATCTCTTCGAAGAACACGCGCGCCTCCAACCGTGCCAAATGCGCGCCGATGCAAAAATGCGCGCCGACCCCGAAAGCCAAGTGCGGGTTGGGCTTGCGGTCGATCCGGAAACTATCTGCATCCTCGAACACGCGTTCGTCGCGATTGGCGGAGGCGAAATACAGCACCACCTTATCACCCGCGCGGATTGGCGTTCCAAACAGGTCGGTATCTTCGGTCGCGGTGCGGCGCATCTGAATGACGGGAGAGACCCAGCGCGCCATCTCTTCGACCGCGCTGGGAATGGCGGCAGAATTTGCTCGCAAGTGTTGGACCTGTCCCGGATGCCGCAGCAATTCCTCCAGCCCGCCGGTTAGCAGGAAACGCGTTGTCTCGTTGCCCGCCACGGTGAGAACCATGAAATAGGCATCGAGTTCTTCGTCTGAGAAGTTGCTTGCCGCCAGCGCGCTCGCAACATCGTCTGCCGGCGCAGCACGTTTCTCCGCTACCAACTCGCGAAAATAGGCGAACAGTTTTGCCCGCGCGGCTGCTTGATCGGCATCGGCGGCGCGGACGTTGCTCATCGTGTTGGCCCAACGCACCAGATCGCCCTGCCGCTCTTCCGGTACGCCCAGCACACCAGCGAAGACGATCATCGGTATGGTTACCGCAATACGCTCGACGAAATCGAACGGTTCGCCCTGCGGAGCATTGGCGATCAGCTGACGAATAACGCCGCGTACCCAGTCCTCATGCCGCTTCATGGCGGATCGAGTGAAAGCCGCGACGCCCGGAGCGCGAAGGCGAGCGTGGATCGGCGCATCGGCATTGTGAACGCTTGGCGCGCCGTGGCCTTCGGCGCGCTTATCACGGATTTGCGTGCCTTTGCCGCTGATGAAGCGGCGATGGTCGCGGGCGATCTGGGAAACATGGGCGTGCCGGGTCAGAGCGTAGAAACCATCTGCCGGATTGCTGTTGGCATCGGGACCGCGGTTCCAGTGCACGGGCGCATGTTTGCGAAGCTTGGCGAACATCGCATGCTCTTTGCCGCGCGCAAAAGGCGCAAGCTCCAGCAGATCGATTTCTGGCTGCGCCAGACTGGCCATGCTCTCTCCCCCGCATATCGCAGCCCGCTTGACACAGGTCCGCTAATGCGAACATGACATCATCATCACATTTGAGATTACGTCAAGGGCCGATGCAGGAAAAGCTACCGGGCCGTGAGTTTTTGGGGAGAGAAAAATGACGCAAACACAGGATGATATGGCTGGCAAAGTCGCCATCGTGACCGGCGGCAGCGGCGGGATCGGACAGGCGACGGCGGCGCTGTTGCTGGCGCGCGGAGCGAACGTGATGCTGGCGGCGCGCAATGCAGACAAGCTTTCGGCGGCGGCCGAGGAGCTAGGCGGCGGCGAGCAGCTGGCGCACCGGGTTTGTGATATCGGCGACGAGGCGCAAGTCAGGGCGCTGATCGAAGCGACTACTGAAAAGTTCAGCCAGCTGGACATACTGATTGCCAATGCCGGCACGGAGGGCACGGTGAAGCCGCTGCTCGACTTGACCCTTGAGGAGTTTTCCACTGTCCAGCGGATAAATATCGACGGCACATTCCTGTGTATCAAACACGGCGCGCAGGCGATGCTCGAGAGAGGGGCGGGTGGCGCAATCGTAGCCACTGGCTCGGTAGCAAGCGTGGTCGGAGTTCCCGGCCTTGGTGCCTATGCCCCCAGCAAGCACGCCATTGCAGGCTTAGTCCAGGTCGCCGCGCTGGAGCTGGCGGAGAGCGGCGTGCGCATCAATGCCGTCGCGCCCGCACCGATCGACAACGCCATGATGCGCTCTATTGAGGGGATGGTCGCCCCGCCAGAAGCGCGTGCGGAGGCCGAGGCGGGCTTCGCCGCGCTCAACCCGATGAAGCGCTATGGCAAGAACGAAGAGGTGGCCGCCGCCATTGCCTTCCTGGCTAGCGATGCCGCGTCGTTCGTGAATGGAGCCGTATTGCCGGTTGATGGAGGTTTCCTGGCTGCATGAAAAGAGGCTGAGGGGGCAGATATGCGGCAGCAAAGATGACGAAGGTTGGCAATGTGCCCTACGGCGTAAGTTGGCAAAGCCATGCGACAGGCTGAGTTCTTTGATGATCGGCAATTCCAAGTGGAGTTTTCCGAGATCGCACATTCGAGAAGGGCTGATGTGGATGAAAGCGCAGAGCAGATGCTAGAAACTGCGTCATCCGGACCTCCACAATTGGAGTGTAAAGTGGATATTCGTCTCTCAAGCCGTTCGGATTTCTGCCGGGCGGCATCATTAGCCGGAGCGTGAGTCGTTCCTGGCGAGCCGCCTAACCACAAAAACTCCGGCCAGCAGTTCATTATCGCGGCCGAATGTGCCAGAACGCGGTCTATGTGTTTCATCCAATTGTCGCTCGCGGGCCGCGATGGCTAGGCGCAAACTCAGGGTACCTCCTCCGCCACTGCCCGAAATTGGGTTCAGCATCGGCATTACGGGCCACCGCCTCGCGCATGCCGAATACGCCAAGAACGAACAGCGTATCGAGACGGTAATCGACGATATTTTCGAACGCATTGAGAGCTTGCTTGCCGAAATCGATCCTCCATCAGAAAGCCTGCAACAGGCCAGAACGCGCCTCAGCACGCTAATGGTCGATGGCGCTGACCAGACCGCTGCAGCGCTGGCGCTGGACCGGGGATGGGAACTGGTAAGCCCGTTGCCTTTTGGAGAACGGCTCAACCTCGCGATCAATTCGCTGCCGCAAACCGCTGATGACGCGCGAGCCGTGTTGGAGGGCAAACCTCCGGCGGATCCACATACGAAAGCTCGGGCCGAGCGTATTGAGACGTTGACAGATCGCGCTCATACCCTCGCCCTGACCGACCGGGACGATCGCATTGCCGGGCTTTATCTCGCAATGCTTGATGCGCCTGGTGATTTCCAGGCAAGTCAGCGTTTCGGCGCTGAAAGTTCCGGTCGGGCGGCGCTTGCTGGACGGATCATCATTGAGCAGTCGGACCTCGTAATCGGAGTGTGGGATAGCGTCTCGTCCGCCAACATCGGGGGCACTGGTCATACCATCGCGCAAACTCTCGATCTGGGTTCACCAGTGCTCTGGATTGACCCTGCGAGACCGGAAGAATGGCGGTTCCTTCACTCTCCGGAATCTTTGGCTACCTTGCTTCACGATCCAGCGGTCGAAAAACGCAAGGAAACGCTTGCCGCAATCGTAAGCAGTGTGATGCTACCGAATGCGCCATTGCAGGATGATGGCCCTGCAAAGCGCGGCCTGGCAGCCCTGTTGGGAGCTGAGTGGGAAGACACCAGCTCGCGTGCAAGCCATGCCTACAGGCGTGTCGAAACCATGTTTGGCGGGACGGGCAAGCCGTTCCGATCTATCACGCAGACCTACGAAAAACCGGACGAGATCGGCAAAGGAACCGCAGCGGACTTCATTTCCGCCGCCAAAGACCTACCCGGAGCGGACAAGCGCTATGTCGATGCGCTGGAGCAGACGGCTTTGCACAATTTTGCCTGGGCTGACGGAATTTCGGCCAGGCTGTCTGATCGTTATCGAGGGGGGATGATAGTCAGCTTTCTTCTGTCTGCCATTGCGATCGTCGGCGGGGTTGCATACTTGCCGCTGGTTAATCCCGATCAGAAATGGGCGTTTGCCCTGTTCGAGTTCGGCGTACTGCTGGCCATCGTCATCCTGACATGGCGCGGGATCCGGTGCCGCTGGCATGGGCGGTGGTTCGAAACACGCCGTGTGGCTGAATATCTCAGACACAGCCCGTTCTTGCTGATGCTTGGCGTGGCGCGACCGCCCGGACGCTGGCCGACCGGCACCGAGACAAGCTGGCCGGAATGGGTCGCGCGTCACAGCCTGCGCCGGATCGGGCTGCCTCGCGTGACAATCACTTCTAGCTACCTGCGCGATTATCTCGCGCTGCTGCTAAACGAACATGTCAGGCCGCAGCGAGACTATCATGCTGGCAAGGCCGCGCGGTTACGAACGGTCCATCACAACCTCGATCGGTTTTCTGAGCTGTTATTCAAGCTCGCGATCCTATCTGTCGCGGCCTATCTATTGCTGAAGCTCGGATCAAAACTGGACATCGTTGACCCGGCCTTTGTCACGAAAACCTCGAAGACTTTCACCGTGCTGGGCGTTGCGTTCCCGACATTCGGCGCGGCTATTGCGGGCATGCGATTCTTCGGAGATTTCGAGCGCTTTGCAGCGATCTCGGACGTCACAAATCGGCGGCTCGCGGCAATTGCCGGCCGGATCGAGTTGTTGCAAAGTGCGTCCGACAGTGAACTGGATTATGGACGCGTTGCCGAGCTTGTACACGCCACTGACGAGGTAGTCGTGTCGGAAATAGAAAACTGGCAAGCGGTCTTTAGCGGGAAACACATAACCGTTCCGGTCTGACCATCGCGAAGCGAGTTACTCTTCGTATTCACCCTCACTTACCCATAGCCCCTCCATCGGCAGGTACATGAAGGACGCGCTCCAACCGATCAGTCTTTAGAGCAAGGCATAGTCATATCGTTCGCCCTGGCCGCGGCCAGCCTGTACCGGCATTCAAGGTTCTTGCGGGCTTGCCTGGGATAGCGAGCGCTTTCGCGCAGAGCAGCGCGAGGCTTGCAAGACGAGCGAGCTTGCCCCAACATCGCGCCGAGCGTGCCAGCTGGATTGTTCATTGGTTCGC
>JBCBDF010000046.1:0-12423 GCA_038529875.1 Pseudomonadota bacterium
CCTGCGCGTCTCTCACGCACATCACATGGGCAATGCGCACGGCGGTTTCAATGTGTGCGCCGCTGCGCCCGGCCTCACGCGGAGTGCGGAATATCGGCATCACCGTCGGCGCGCTGCTCTTGCAGGATTGACCAGCTGGCGAGAAACAGTCCGGCGACCAGCGGCCCCAGAACGATGCCGGAAAAGCCTGCAAAGGCGATCCCGCCAAGCGTCGTGACCAGAATGATCCAGTCGGGAATGCCGGTGTCGCGGCCCACCAGGATCGGGCGCAGGACATTGTCCGCCATGCCTATGATCAGCGCGCCGGAAAACAGCACGAACACGCCTTGCCAGATGTCTCCAACCGCGAGCAGGTAGATCGCAGCGGGCAGCCACACCAGCGCCGTGCCGACCGCCGGGATCAGCGACAGGATCGCCATCACCACGCCAAATAAAATCGCCGAGGGAATGCCAGCAATCCAGAACGTGGCTGCGCCTAGCGCACCCTGCACCACCCCGACCACCAGCGAGCCCTTTATGGTCGCTCGTGCGATGCTGAGAAAACGATCGGCCAGGCGGTCTGCGATCGGGCGCTCCAGCGGGATGCTCGAAAGGATGGTCTCGCTCACGCGCTTGCCATCGCGTAACAGGAAATAGGTCACATACAGCCCGATACTGAATGACAGGAATAATCCGAGCGCTCCGCCGCCCACGGCGACCGCTTGCTGGGCGATCAAGCCCGCGCTTTCGCTTAATAGGTCGCGGGCGCGCTCCTGAATTTGCGTGAGGTCGGTCCAGCCAGAACTGTCGAGTGGCTCGCGTATGGTCAGCGGCAGGGCATTATAGACCGTGTCGAACCATGCGGCGATGTCTATGTCGCCGCGCTGGAAAGCGGCAACCACGCTTGCTGCCTCGTCGATCACCAACCCGCCGACGAATAGGGACGGCAGCAGCACCGCGAAAGTGATGATCAGCAATGTGATCCCGGCGGCGGCGTTCATCCGGCCGTTCACCTTGACCAGCACCCAGCGATAGAGCGGGCGGAACATCACCGCAGCCAGCGCAGCCCACAATAGCGGCGAGAAAAACGGCCAGACGATAACGCCGAGCAGAATGGATACTGCCGCGACCAGCGCAAGGAAGCTGGTTTGTTCAAGCTGGGTCTTGTGATGCTGTTCGCTCATGCTGCCAGCGTGTCGGCTAAAATGCTTGGCACTGCAAGAGTGTGTTGGGGGAACCTGTTTCGACATCCCCGACTTGATCTGGGTCCAGCGCGGAGCTTGCCGAATCGTCATGCTAAATTGAGTTCAGCATCCATCGCCGGGGCTTGTGCGGCAAGTTTGCAAAGAGGATGGACCCTGAACCAAGTTCAGGGTGACGGGGCGTTGGTGGGCGGCTCATCTGGATGGATTGCTTATAGCATGAACTACTCCCGCTTCGTCACCCCGGCCATCTCCCTGCGTCACTCCAGCGCATGCTGGGGTCTCAAGCCGCAAGCTCCATCCATACGCTGCCCCAGATCCCAGCCTGTCCGTTTCACGGACAGTTTATCCTGAGCGCCTGCCTTGCAGGCAGTCGAAGGGCTGCGATGACGCGGGGCGTGGGCGACGGAGCGCAATGACGAAACGGTAACGTGTTGCGACGTATGGCGAGGATGTGACTGCGCAGGAGATGGTGTGATGGTTTATTCGGTTGGTATGAAAAGCGTCTATGAGACGGATCCAGTCAATGAAGTGATGGGCGGCGCGGCGGCATGGGAACGACTGGCGTTTGAAAATCCGGATGAAGTGGATGTCGTCGCCAAAGGTGGTGCAGGTGGTCAGATTAGTCGTACGATGGGTATGGGCTACCGGGTTGTTGAGGGCAGCGCGCCTAAGAAGTTACTTTGGAAGAGTAAGACAAAACTGCCGCCTGATTATGCTTTTGGCAATAATGAGGTGATGTTGGTCTCTTCGCGTTTTCGCGATCTGGTCGAACAGTTTGAGCCGGGCGTGCATCAGTTTCTTCCCGTCTCCGTATACAATGCGAAGGATGCAACCGAACCGTTTGATACGTTCTATTGGTTCGTCTGCTGCACACTGATCGACAGCCTTGATCCTGAACATACGACGCTGGACTGGAAGGGCTTTTATGACGATTTCACTGATTGCGGCCTTCGGCGCGGATTGTGGTCAATCGACCTCTCAGTCAAACCGCCGCAAAAAGCCGTTTTCAGCCTCAAAGCGATTGGCGATCGGCATTTGTGGCGCGACCCTTATCGTGGGCGAGATTACGTACATTGTTCTGATGCTTTTGGTGAAGCGCTGATCGCGGCAGAGCTGACCGGGTTCGGCCTGCGCCAATACGAACAGATGTAGCGGCGAAGTAAGGGGGCTATAAGGCCATGGCATTTGATAACATTCCGCGTCCAACCGACTAATCCCTAAACATCCAAATTCGCCACATTCAGAGCATTGTCCTGAATGAACTCGCGGCGCGGTTCGACCACATCGCCCATCAGGCGGGTGAAGATCTCATCCGTCACGTCGGCGTCCTCGACTTTCACTTGCAGCAGCACGCGCGCCCCTCATTGGCATTCGCGGAGCTTGCAATGACGAAACGGTAACGTGTTGCGACGTATGGCGAGGATGTGACTGCGCAGGAGATGATGTGATGGCTATCGAGTATGTTTCTGAACGCAAGGCATACCTTGATAGTGAGAACGGTGCATATGTCACTTTCGAGCAGGATGACCGCGATTACTGGCTAACTAACTACTATTTGTTTAATCGCGAGAGCACCTTCCAGATAGGGGCGCTTGTTCAGAAATATGTTGCTGATTTTATCGGTGATCTCGATAATGCTACGCGTTGGCAATATATCGTCATCACTGCCTGGCAGCCTAATACATCAATGCCCAAAAATCGCGAGATTCTCGGAGAATCTAACCCCCGAATTCAGCGGCTTGGCCAATTTATTTTTGCTGACCATTGGGGGGCTTTGCGCCCAAGGAAGGCGTACGGCTTGAACTTGTTGTCGACTACAATGGGAAAAAATCAATAGCGGAGCTTCGTCACTATGAGTGAAGGGCAACGCGCTTTGTTGACTCAATCACGCCGCCGGAATGATGATGCCTCCTCGTTCCAGTCGACAACTTGAAGGGTTAGTTGCGTGAAAAGCGACAAAGTTGAAGTTCCTTCGGTAGTGCCTGCGGAAAATTGGGGCCGCGAGCTAGGTCAGATAATCGAAAGACGAGCGGCCGAGCAGGCGGCCAAAGGTGGTGAGTTCTCAATGGTCCCTAGTGGGGATGTGCCAATCGAACGGATTCTGCCCTTCGCCAAGGCTGTGCGTGCTCAGCCAGATGTCTGGGGGCCTTGCGTGGTTGAGGCAGAGCGTCGCAAGTTCGAGGTGTCCGATCCGGATGGCGAATTGCGGCGAAATGAAATCGTGTTCGAAGATACGAACCCCGAGAATTGTTTGCTCGAGTGGCAGCGATTCATCAATTTCAGGAACTGGTACCTGCATCGAACTGGCTTCTACGAAACCGATGATCCCAGCTCATATGCCAACGCGCAATTCATGTTGCGCAAATGGTGTCGAGGGGATGTTCTGGAGGATGACGACGAGGCCTTTGTCGAGTGGTACCAAAACGTGATGCCGACCGCCGTTGATTTCGGTGATGGCGTGCAAGTCTAATCCTTAGACATCCAGGCGTGCGACGTTCAGAGCCCCCAGCGGTTCTTGGCGGAGTTACACGTCAAGGTTCGCCACATTCAGCGCATTGTCCTGAATAAACTCGCGGCGCGGTTCAACCACATCGCCCATCAGGCGGGTGAAGATCTCATCCGTCACATCGGCATCCTCGACCTTCACTTGCAGCAGCACGCGCGCCTCTGGGTCGAGCGTGGTCTCCCACAATTGTTCGGCATTCATCTCGCCCAGACCCTTATAACGGCTGATCGAGAGGCCTTTACGCCCAGCGGCGAGCACCGCATCGAGCAATTCGGTTGGCCGCGAGATCGCATCGCCTGTGGCTGTGCTTGGCGTATCATCCTCGCTCGCATCATCACCGCCGCTATCCGCGCTCACCTTGGTCAGCAATGCCGGCGCATCATAGGCTTCGGCCTCTTCGCTTGCGACGCTGTGCAGCTTGCGCGCCTCGGCGCTTTCGAGGAACTTGCCTTCGAACAGATGGGCGTCGGTCACCCCGCGCCACAGGCGCTCAAACGCGATGCTGCCATCTTCGGTGCGACGGGCACTCCATTTCGCTTCCTGATCGCCCTGTTGCAGGCGAGCCGCAGCCTTATCGAGCGCCCCGGCTGAGCCGAGATCATCCGGGTTGAACACGCCCGCCAGCGCCATCGCCTCGATAATCGCAGCGTTATATTTACGCGGGGCAAAGGCGATCAGATTGCGGATGCGTAGGGCATGTTCGACCAGCGCCTCCAACTCATTGCCGCTGCGCTGCGCGCTGCCGCTGTCGAGGACGCGGCCCTGCAACCCGCCCGCGATCAGATAGCGATCCAGCTCGCGATCATCCTTGAGGTAGACCTCGCTGCGGCCTTTCGCGACCTTGTAGAGCGGGGGCTGCGCGATGAAGAGGTGCCCGGCCTTCACGATCTCCGGCATCTGGCGGTGGAAGAAGGTGAGCAGCAGGGTGCGGATGTGCGCGCCGTCAACATCGGCGTCGGTCATGATCACGATCTTGTGATAGCGCAGTTTTTCAAGATCGAATTCATCGCGAATGCCAGTGCCCATCGCCTGGATTAGCGTGCCGACTTCCTTCGATGAGATGATCCGGTCAAACCGCGCGCGCTCAACGTTGAGAATCTTGCCCTTGAGCGGCAGGATCGCCTGCGTCTTGCGGTCGCGGCCCTGCTTGGCGGAGCCACCAGCGGAATCGCCCTCGACCAGGAACAGTTCGGCCTTGGTCGCGTCGCGTTCCTGACAATCGGCGAGCTTGCCGGGGAGGGAGGCTACAGACATAGCACCCTTGCGGCTCATTTCGCGGGCGCGCTTGGCCGCTTCGCGAGCGGCGGCGGCATCGATGATTTTCTGAACGATGATCTTCGCTTCGGCTGGGTTTTCCTCCAGCCACTCGGTCATCTTCTCGCCCATCAGCGATTCCAGCGGCTGGCGCACTTCGGAGCTGACCAGCTTGTCCTTGGTTTGCGAGCTGAATTTCGGGTCGGGCAGTTTGACGCTGACAATCGCGGTCAGGCCTTCGCGCATATCCTCGCCCGACAGCGAAACCTTCTCTTTCTTGAGCAGGCCGCTGGCGCTCGCATAATTGTTGAGCGTGCGGGTCAATGCCGCGCGGAAAGCGGCCAAGTGCGTGCCACCGTCGCGCTGCGGAATGTTGTTGGTGAAGGTGAGGACGTTCTCGTAATAGGAATCGTTCCATTCCAGCGCGACGTCGATGCCGATCCCATCCTTCTCAGCCGAAACCGAGATTGGGTTGGTGATCAGCGCCTCCTTGTTGCGATCAAGATAGCTGACAAAGGCCGCAATCCCGCCTTCGTAGAACAGGTCGTGCTCCAGCGGTTCCTCGTGGCGGTTGTCGCGCAGCAGGATGCGGACGCCGGAATTGAGGAAAGCGAGCTCGCGGTAACGGTGTTCCAGCTTCTCAAAGTCGAACACGGTGACGTTTTTGAACGTGTCTTCGCTCGCCATGAAGGTGACGCGCGTCCCCTTCTTAAAACCATTGTCGTCCGGATTGCGGTCAACCTTGGGTGCATCGCCTTTTACCTCAAGGCTGTTGACGGCATCGCCGTTTTCAAAGCGCATCCAGTGCTCTTTGCCGTCGCGCCAGATCATCAGCTCGAGCCAGTCGGACAAGGCATTCACCACAGACACGCCCACGCCATGCAGGCCGCCGGATACCTTATAGGCGTTGTCGTCGGAGGTGTTTTCGAACTTACCACCTGCGTGCAGCTGGGTCATGATGACCTCTGCAGCGGACACGCCCTCTTCCTTGTGCATGCCGACCGGAATGCCGCGGCCATTGTCTTCGACAGAAACGCTGCCATCGGGGTTGAGTTCGATCAGGACGAGGTCGCAATGGCCCGCCAAAGCTTCGTCGATGGCGTTATCGGACACCTCGAACGCCATGTGGTGCAGGCCCGAGCCATCGTCGGTATCGCCGATATACATGCCGGGGCGTTTGCGCACGGCATCAAGGCCCTTAAGAACCTTAATGGAATCAGCGCCATACTCGCCCTGCATCTTTTCGTTCTTAGGCGGATTTTGTTCGTTGTTTGGGGTGTTCTCGTCCATGTGGATTATATAGGCGCGTGGGCGGCGATTCCCAAGCAATCACATGGCTCAGGCGCATGTTTTCCACCGCTTGGCTGAGGAAGGCCTAAAGCGCGGGGATAACCTGTCTGTAAACGGGGTTGCCGCGCTGCTTCGCGCGATTAAACCACTGCGTCATGACAGATCACGATATGCTTGCGCGGCTGACCGCACCTTATGGTTCATTTCTCCAAGTCTTAAGCGACTGGGCGGCAGCGCAGCCCAACGAGACCGCATTGGTGGATGATCATCAAGCGTTTAACTGGGCCGAGCTGAACGACCGGGTCGAGCGGCTGGCGGCGCAATTGGTCGAGACAGGGCTTGAGCGCGGGCAATCGGTCGCGATCCTGGGCTATTCGAGCGCTAATTATGCGATTGTTTTCCTTGCTGCGGTGCGCGCAGGAGGGGGCGCCGCGCCCCTGACGACCAGCGCCTCGCCCGAGCAGCTCGTGGGCATGGCCAAGGATTCGGGTGCACGGCATCTGTTTATCGACGCGGCAAAATCAGCGGAGCTTGGCGTGGGCTTCATGCCCAATCTCGACCATGTTGCTTTGGAAGAGATCGACGCGTGGATGGCTCCGGACGGGACAATCGCCCCGGCATTTGAGCCCGAACCCGAAGATCCGTTCAACATCATCTATTCCAGCGGAACCACCGGAATTCCAAAGGGCATCGTGCATTCGCACCAGATGCGTTGGCGCCAGTTTGCGGCAACGGCATCTTCCTATCTTGAGGCCGGATTGCCGGTGCGATCGCTCGCCTCGACGCCGCTCTATTCGAACACCACTATGGTCGCATTTCTGGCGCCATTGCTCGCGGGTGGGACAGTGCGCGTGATGGGGAAATTCGATTGCGGACAGTGGCTTGCCCATGCCCAGGCCGACCGCACGACGATGACCATGCTCGTGCCGGTGCAGTATCAGCGGCTGATGGATTTTGCGGGCTTTGACGATTTCGATCTGTCCTCGCTGGCATTGAAGTATTGCACCTCTGCGCCTTTCTCAGCCGAGCTGAAACGCGAAGTTCTCAACCGGATGCCGGGCGGACTGATCGAGATCTATTCGATGACCGAAGGTGGGGTCGTGTGCCTGCTTGCCGCCCATGAATTTCCCGACAAACTCCACACGGTTGGGCGGCCCGCGCCGGGCAGTGAGCTAAAAGTGCTCGATGATGAGGATCGCCCGGTCGCGGCTGGCACGCCGGGCAACCTTGTCGGCCGCTCACGAACCATGATGGCGGGCTACAAAAACCAGCCCGGGAAAACCGCCGAGGCGCAATGGACCGACCCCGAAACCGGAGAGGTCTGGATGCGGATGGGCGATATCGGCCGGGTCGATGAAGATGGCTTTGTCGAACTGGTCGGCCGGGCCAAAGACATGATCATTTCGGGCGGGTTCAACATCTATCCGAGCGATCTCGAGGCGGAGCTGGAGAAAGAGGCGGACGTGGTCGAAGCAGCGGTCGTTGGCATAGATTCCGCCAGCTGGGGCGAGACGCCTGTTGGCTTTGTCGTGTTGGCCGAGAGCGCCCGTACACCTGAAGAGATTTGCGGCGCGGTCAATGCACGGCTCGGCAAGACCCAGCGCCTGTCAACACTTCACGCGATCGACGAGATGCCGCGCAGTCATATCGGCAAATTGCTGAAGACAGAGCTGCGTGAGCTGGCGCAAAGCGCGGCGGCAGCGGAATAAGGGCGACACTGGCTGCAATCGTTTGCTAGACTTGTCGCCCCGATAATGGGGTGGGAGAGATCCGCGAGCGCACGGGGGATGCGCGGTGCGGGTGAGCGGGCGATCCGGCCTATTTATGCGGCGAGGGATCACCGCTATGCTCGAATTGCCTCGCTCTTATATCCCCAAACGGGGCGACAAGCTGGCTGGTGATGACCCCCGGGGGGAGGGATTGGCCAAACACCTTTGCAGCAGCGATACCGAGCGGGAGAGGAGGCTCGTTCTCGTGCTGCACGAGCTAAATGGTGTTTTATGCAATCGAACTCAAATGCCAAAATTCGCAAAACCTATGCGTTTTTTGCAATAAACTAGATGAATTGCGTGCAACAAAAAGTGGCCACCGGATCGCTCCGATGGCCACTAATGCACTGAAATTATATAGTGCGCGATGTGTTCGCGATCAGCGCGAAGCCACCCCGCTGCCCGATGTCGCACGCTGGGCAAGGCGCTGCTCGACCTGCGCGAGAGCCGCGGCGCGACCTTCGCTGACGCAGCTCTCGTCGATCGTGGTGGTGCGGAAGCGCAGCTCTGATTCGACTTCGCAGGCCTGGTGCAGCTTCGCATCAATGCGCGCTTTTAGGACTGCACGGCCCTCTGCACTGTTGAGGTCGAGGTCGGCGACCGCGATCCGAACATTCACGGTTTCGGTGGTGGGCATTGGCACGCCAGCATTTGCGGGCGCGGCGATGGCTGCAATTGCGATTGCAGCGGTAAAAAACAGACGCATGGTATAAACTCCGTATTCGGTAAATTATCGTGTTTTCGAGTGCGGGCTGACGAGGAGAGGTGCCGCCCGGACTGGAATAAGTTTCATGCTGCAACGCAGCAATCAATTGTGCAAATGCGAAGGGCGCGTGCTTGGTTCCCGCATTTCGCAAAAAAATGCGAAAATTCCGCGCTGCGATGCTGCGACTGCGCAAAGCCACCCTTGCGTGGCTGGACTTGCTCTCGGGGGCTGCTTAACGCCTGCCTATGCACGATCAGACAACCAGCGACTCCATCCTTATCGTCGATTTCGGTAGCCAGGTTACCCAGCTGATCGCGCGCCGCGTGCGCGAGGCGGGGGTCTATTCCGAAATTGCGCCCTTCAGCATGGCCGAAGAGGCGTTCGCGCGGATGAGGCCTGCGGGAATCATCCTCTCCGGTTCGCCCGCCAGCGTCCCTGACGAAGGATCACCCCGCGCACCGCAAGTGCTGTTTGATGCGGGGGTGCCGATCCTTGGCATTTGTTATGGCCAACAGGTGATGAGCCAGCAGCTGGGTGGGGAAGTGCGCCCCGGGCATGAGACGGGAGAGGGTGGCGAGTTTGGCCGTGCCTTTCTGACCGTGACCAAGTCTTGCGCTTTGTTCGATGGGCTGTGGGCAGAGGGCGAACGCCATCAGGTCTGGATGAGCCACGGCGACAAGGTCACGCAGTTTGCGCCGGGTTTTGAAATCGTCGCCACCAGCGATGGCGCGCCGTTTGCCGTGATCGCGGATGAAGAGCGAAAGTATTACGGCACGCAATTCCACCCAGAGGTCGTCCATACGCCGGATGGCGGCAAGCTGCTGGCCAATTTCGTACACAAGGTTTGCGGCCTGGCGGGCGATTGGACCATGGCGGCGTACCGCGACACCAAGGTTGCCGAAATCCGCGAGCAGGTGGGTGACGGTCGGGTCATTTGCGGCCTGAGCGGCGGGGTCGACTCGTCCGTTGCTGCAATCCTGATCCACGAAGCGATTGGCGATCAGCTGACCTGCGTGTTCGTCGATCATGGGCTGCTGCGCCTCAACGAACGCGAGCAGGTCGAAAGCCTGTTCCGCGATCATTACAACATCCCGCTGGTCGTGGTGGATGCCGAAGAGCGCTTCATGAACGGCCTCGCTGGCGTCAGCGACCCGGAGAAAAAGCGCAAATTTATCGGCGGCGAATTTATCGCCGTGTTCGAGGAAGAGGCGAACAAACTGGGCGGGGCAGACTTCCTCGCGCAGGGCACGCTCTATCCCGACGTGATCGAGAGTGTCAGCTTCACCGGTGGGCCTTCGGTCACAATCAAGAGCCACCACAATGTCGGCGGCCTGCCCGAACGGATGAATATGGAGCTCGTCGAGCCGCTGCGCGAATTGTTCAAAGATGAAGTGCGCGAGCTAGGCCGAGAGCTTGGCCTCAATGATCAGTTTGTTGGCCGCCATCCCTTCCCCGGCCCTGGCCTGGCGATCCGCATTCCGGGCGAAGTCACGAAGGAACGCTGCGATATCCTGCGCAAGGCGGATGCGATCTACCTCGAAGAAATCCGCAATGAGGGCCTCTATGACGCGATCTGGCAGGCCTTTGCCGTGCTGCTACCGGTCAAAACTGTCGGAGTGATGGGCGATCACCGCACTTATGACAATGTTTGCGGCTTGCGCGCGGTGACCAGCACCGACGGCATGACCGCAGATGTCTATCCGTTCGACGCGAGCTTCCTCACCGGCTGTGCTACCCGTATCGTCAACGAGGTGCAGGGCATCAACCGCGTGGTCTATGACTATACGTCTAAGCCGCCGGGAACGATTGAGTGGGAGTGATTTGCTGCCCAGAAGTGTCGCTAGGCTGCTTGCTCTAAACGCCCGCTCAAATTGCCCGGGTACAAATAGAACGCAAGCATGTTGGCGATTTGTCGGGCACCTGGTTCGGTCAGGCCAGTCACTTCCCCAACTAAGGCCCCACCATTGAAATAGCTCTTTGGTTCCATGCCGTTTGCAATAAGCTGGTAATTGCGAAGTAGAACTCGACCGAGTTCACCACCGAACGCACCACGAGCTAGAGAGTCGTAGTGACTGTCCATGCTGATATGGTCCCACTCGACCGTGCAATACTTCCGAGCCTTACTTATCACAATGAATGGAACATCTCTTCTGTCGCACTCATAGAACCAAGAATTGCGCCCCTCTTGGTCACGTTTCTTAAAAAGGCGCCAAACAGGCTCTGGCCATTCGATACCGGTCATAGCTAGAGGCAAGTACTCAGATGAATCAAAATCATATCCCAACGCTACACAGCGCTCTGTAAACTTCTCGAAGTCTACCTCGTAGACGGTCGCGCTTTGAGTTAGCTTGGTCCTCGACTTAAATGCGGCATGGGAGCCGAAGCCAAGGAAGCTTGCAATAGCCTCAGAAGCATGCGCGGACCTCATTCCGAATTCTGACATTAAGACGGATTTCAGAACACGAACATTAGACTCAGATGGGAAAAAGGTAACCATAGAAACCTCCGAATGCCGCAAGGGACGCCGTTTAAACCATACGGCCAAGGATGATCCTCTTGGCTGAAATCTTAGGAGACCTATTTAGCTTGGCGTCAGGCTTGGAGGTCAGACCATCGCGGAAACTGTCTTGCTGAATTGTTCAAGTCAACCACAGGCATCAAGATATCCAATGCAACTCCCCCTCGGCTCTGATCCCCGCACGGATATCCTGCGCCGCCTTCAAGCTGCGCTGATCGAGCGGTTCGGACGCATCATCCGTCCGCCAGACAAGCGCCGCGATCCCGTATGGGTGCTGGTCCAAGGAGTGATCGGCGCGCAGACCAAGACAGCGGCCTCCAACGCCTCCACCGACGCGCTGCTCGCCGAATATGGATCGTGGGAAGCGGTGGCCGACGTGCCGGCGGAGGCGCTCGAGGCGCGGCTGCAACGTCAGACTTTTCCCAGTGTCGCTGCAAAACGGCTGAAGCAGTGCTTCGGTGCCATCATCGAAGAGCGCGGCGCGGTCGATTTGCGCCACCTCTCCAATCTGCCAACCGCTGAGGCGATGGCGTGGCTGGAGACGCTGCCTGGAGTCGCGCGCAAGATCAGCGCCGGGGTGATGAATACTTCCACCTTCAACCGCAAAGCCATGGTGATCGACGGGCATCACCGGCGCATCATGCAGCGCATGGGGATCGTCCCGGCCAAGGCCGATACCAAGCGCGCCTATGACGCGCTGATGCCGATTGTGCCGGTAGAATGGAGCGCGGAGGACATGGACGAGCATCACCTGCTGCTCAAGAAACTGGGACAGAATTATTGCCGCCCGCGTGCGCCCCGATGCAACGGATGCCTGGCGCGCGAGGACTGCGAGACGGGAACCAGTCGCTAGACCAATCGCTGGTCAGCTATGCTCAGCGAAACCGAGATCGAAACTGTTTATGAGCGCCTGTCTGAGGCGATGCCGGGTCGCACCAAGAATGCGAAGGGCCCCAAAGGCCAGCCCGATGCGTTTCGATCCTGCATATCCTGTATGCTTTCGGCGCAATCGCTCGATCGCAATACGGCGGCGGCGACCAAGGCGCTCTTCAAGCTCGCCAAGACGCCTGAGGATATGCTCGGTCTTGAGGATGAGACCATAGCGCAGGCGATCAGGCCTTGTGGGCTCTACAACAACAAGACGCGCAATATCCGCAAGTTCTGCACCGCCCTGATCGAAGAGCATGGTGGGGTCG
>JBCBDF010000047.1:0-12392 GCA_038529875.1 Pseudomonadota bacterium
TAGCCGCCAGTGAAAAGCGATTGTGTGTTTTCGACCTTCAATGGCACGGTGCGGCTATGACGCAGATGAGACTATTGACATTCCCGTCGCGCACCATGATGGCAATTACTTTGCCGATGAGGCGACGCTCGATGCGCTGGAAGGCGAAGGCCGCGTCGCGTTTCGCTATCTGGAACCCTGCAATGGCTCGCGCCGCGACATTGCCGGTATTCTCAATGCCAGTGGCAACGTGCTCGGGATGATGCCGCACCCGGAGCGCGCGGTCGAAGAGCCGCATGGCGGCACCGATGGCCGGAGATTGTTTGAAAGCGCAGTGCAAGCGCTCGCCGACGCTTAAGCCCTGATCCTAAGCCCTACGCAAATCAGCTTCGTCAAACAGCTTGAGCGCATCCTCGTGCGGCATCGGGCGGCCAAAGTAGAAACCCTGGATCTTGTCGCATCCCATGCTGCGGATCAGCTCGGCTTCCTCTGCGGTTTCCACCCCTTCGGCGGTTGTCGTCATCTTGAGGCTCTTGGCCATCGCCACCACCGCATTGATGATCGCCAGGCTTTCCGAGCTGTTTTGCGCCGCACCTTGAACGAAGGTTCGGTCGACCTTGATGGTCGAGAATTTCAGCTTGCGGATATAGCCCAGCGACGAATAGCCGGTGCCAAAGTCATCCAGCGCTACGCTGCATCCCAGCGCCATGATCTGTTCCAGGGCAGAGCGTGCAACCATTGCATCGCGCAGGAAGATGCTTTCGGTCACCTCGACCTCTAACCGCTCTGCGCGCAGTCCAGTCTCAGCCAGAACGGCAACCACATCATCATAGAAATCCGGCTCGAGCAGCTGCTCAGGCGATACATTTACATTGACCTTCACATGGTCCGGCCATGAGCGCGCCTGACGACAGGCTTCGCGCAGCACCCATTTGCCGATGGGCACGATCAGGCGGGTCTCTTCTGCAAGGGGAATAAATTTGCCCGGACTGACAAAGCCGTGATCGGCGCTGTCCCAGCGAACGAGCGCTTCAAAGCTGACAATGCTCTCGCTGTTTGCATCGACCACCGGCTGATAATGCAGCACCATCTCGTCGCGTTCGAGCGCCTTGCGCAACGACAATTCCAGCTTGCGGCGTTCCTCCGCCGTGGCGTGAAGCTCGGGTTCGAACTGGTGGTGCTCGCCGCCGCCTGCATCTTTTGCACGGTAGAGCGCCAGGTCTGCATTGCGCATCAGCTCTTCTACCGATTTGCCGTCTCGCGGACCAATCGCGGAACCGACGCTGGCGCCGATATAGAGCGTGTGATGGTCAACCTGATAAGAATCGGTCAGCGCATCGATCACCTTTCGCGCGGTCTCATGCACGGCATCCAGGTCGGCGGCATCGCGGATCACAATGGCGAACTCATCGCCGCCCAAGCGGCCGCAAATCTCTTTATCGCTCATGATGCCTTGCAAGCGTGCGGATACCTGCGCGAGCAATTTATCGCCGACCAAGTGGCCGAGCGAATCGTTAACCGCCTTGAAGCGATCGAGATCGAGCATCAGCAGCGCACATCGTGTGCGCCATTGATCGGCATGCTTGAGTGCTTCGCCCAGCGCCTCGGTAACCTGCAAGCGGTTCGGCAACGCCGTCAATGTGTCGTAGCGAGCGAGGTAAGCGATCTTCTCGGACGATTTGCGCGCCTCGGTCACATCCGAGCCAACCCCGCGAAAGCCAACGAACCGCCCACGATCATCGCGCATTGGCGTGCCGGAAAGCTCCCACCAGCGCTTCTCTCCCTTGATCGACACTTCGACCATCAGGTTTGAAAAGTTCTCGCCATGCTTCAACCGCTCGGCAAGCTCGTGCAGGCTGGTCGGGAATTTCCCGCTGCCCCAGGTGGCCCCGGCGATCAGTTCCAGCAGCGGCTTGCCGTTGACCTCTTCCTGTGGACTCCCAAGCGCGAAGGCGAAGCGCGGGCTAACCCGGCGCAGGCGGCGGGTGGTGTCGACCTCCCACAGCCAATCCGCCTCGTTTTCCTCAAACTCACGCAGCAGCAGCGACACCACCTCTTCCTTCTCGGACACGCGATCTTCGGCGAGCCGGGCGGTGAGGTAAGTGCGCGCGATCTCGATCGCACCGAGCATCGCAACGGTGAAGAACAAGGCGACCGCAATGGCTGCACTCCACATGCCCTGCAACGCAAAGCTTGTAAAAGTGGCTGCTCCCACGGTGAGGGCCATGAGAAAGATGCCCAGCGGCGTCGACGTGTAGAATATGATCGCGCCGGACACGATCATCACCACCACCATCAGCAGCGCAATTTGATCGACCATCGAACCCTGGGGCGAGAAACCAAGCACGGCGACTGACCACAATATGCCGGAGAGCAGCGGCGTGAGCGCCTGCCCGTAAAATTCGTCGCGGGTTACTCGCCGTCGCTCGGTATCGGCAAGCGATCTGTCAAATCGAACGCCGCGAATGTTCACCGCTGCAAGCGCAGCCAGCCACAACACCAGCCAGATTAAGCTCACGTTGTCTTGGTAAATCTGCGCCACGAACAGACCCATGAGACCGTGGGCATAGGCGCGGAAAAATGTCAGCGAAGCGATCCCTGAATATTGCAGACCGCGAAGCCGCGCCCAATCGGTATCACCCGAGCCGGAAAGACCCAGCACAGCCAGGGCGGAGAGCCGCTTTGGATGCGGCTGCGGGGGAAAATCGTTAACGCTCACCCTCACGCGGGTATCGGATAAAGGTTAGGGCGGGGTAAAGCTCAGCCCAATCAATCGATTATTTTTTAGCGTTTTATCCGGTTCGTAAATGCCTCGCCGGTTACTACAAATCCAGTGAAGAACGCTCCCAGTTCCGGCCATCGAAGTCCCGGATATTGGGGCTTAATCCACTGCTATCGTCGAGACAGGCCAGGTGTACGCTCCAGTCATCGGGGTGGGAGCGGGGCTGATAAAAGCTCTTCACGCCGCAAATCTTGCAGAACAGATGCTGGGCCTCACCCGACCCGAAACGGTATTCGGTCAGCGCGTCCTCTCCCGACAGCAAGGTAAAGCGCTCATGCGGGATGAACAGGTGCAAATAGCCTGAGGCCGCGCAGATCGAGCAATTGCAGCGCAACATTTGCGGCTCACGATCCGCCTCAGCGCGAAAACGCACCGCACCGCAATGGCATCCGCCCTCTACCGTTACACAATCAGCTTCGGGCGCGCTCATCACTCCACCGTCACCGATTTTGCGAGATTGCGCGGTTGGTCGACATCAGTGCCCTTTACCACCGCCACATGATAGGCCAGCAATTGCACCGGAACGGCGTAGACCAGCGGCGCGATCAGCGGATGAACCACCGGCATTTCGATAGTGGCAATGCAGCCCTCGCCCGCATGCGCGATGCCCTCAGCATCGGAAATCAGCACGACCTTCCCTCCGCGCGCGCGCACCTCTTCCATATTGGAGACGGTCTTTTCAAACAGCGGACCGGACGGGGCAATCACCACCACGGGCACATCTTCATCGATCAGCGCAATCGGTCCATGTTTCATCTCACCTGAAGCATAACCTTCGGCGTGAATGTAGCTGATTTCCTTGAGTTTTAATGCACCTTCAAGCGCGAGCGGATAATCCTGGCCACGCCCAAGATACAGCACATCGCGGGCCGGCGCGATCAGGTGCGCCATGCTGGCAATGTCTTCGTCATGATCAAGCGCGGCATTGAGCGCTGCGGGTGCTTCCAGCAAATGCTCGACCACCCCTTGCTCTTCCTCGCGGCTCATCAACCCCTTCTTCACCGCCATATGCGCAGCCAGCGCCGCAAGCACTGCGAGTTGGCAGGTGAAGGCCTTGGTCGAGGCAACGCCGATCTCCGGCCCTGCATGGCTGGGGAGCAGCAAGTCGGCCTCGCGCGCCATCGTGCTGGTGGGCACGTTTACAACAACTCCGATGACTTGTCCCTCGGCCTTGCAATGGCGCAATGCGGCGAGTGTGTCAGCGGTCTCGCCGCTTTGCGAGATGAACAGCGCCAGGCCGCCATCCTCCAACACCGGGTCGCGATAGCGGAACTCGCTGGCAACATCGATGTCGACCGGGACGCGGGCGAATTGTTCGAACCAGTATTTGGCAACCATTCCAGCGTAATAAGAGGTGCCGCAGGCAACGATTGTAAGGCGTTTGATCTGCGAAATATCAAAGTCGAGCTGGGGCAGCGCGACCGAATTGTCCGACTGGCGCAGATAGGAACCAAGCGTTTGCGCGACGACTGTCGGCTGCTCAAAGATCTCTTTCTGCATGAAGTGGCGATAATTGCCCTTCTCGACCGCAGCAGCCGACGCGCCGGACGCCTGGATTTCACGCTCGACCGGTTCATTCTCAGAATTGAAAATCTGCGCGCCTTCGCGGGTGATGACCACCCAGTCGCCTTCTTCGAGATACGAGATGCGTTGCGTGAGCGGAGCCAGTGCCAATGCGTCCGAGCCGAGATACATCTCGCCGTTCTCGCCCTCTGGACCATATCCGACGACCAGCGGCGAACCGAGGCGGGCGCCAACCAACAGATCAGGATATTCGCGAAATGCAATTGCAAGCGAGAACGCACCGCGCAGTTTGGGCAGAACTTCGCCAACGGCTTCGCGCGGCTGCATCCCCTTCTCAATCCCGGAAGAGATCATGTGGGCGACGACTTCGGTGTCGGTCTCGCTTTCATAGCTGCGATTTTCGCCAGCCAGTTCAGCGCGCAATTCCTTGTAATTCTCAATGATGCCGTTGTGGACCAGCGCGACTTCTTCAGTCGCATGCGGATGGGCGTTGGACGTTGTCGGCGCGCCGTGTGTGGCCCAGCGTGTATGCGCGATGCCAACCGTGCCGGGTGCGACCGTACCGGCCAGCACCTCGACGAGATTGCCAAGCTTCCCCTCGGCCCGGCGGCGGATCAGCGTTTTATCCTGCAGCGTGCAAATCCCGGCACTGTCATAGCCGCGATATTCCATGCGCTTGAGGCCATCGACCAGCCGATCAGCCACCGGCTCATTGCCGACAATTCCGATAATTCCGCACATGTCTAAACCCCAACTTCTTTGCTGCTGCGTCCGACTGGGCGCACCTGACATTTGACGCGTGCCGTATTCGGCAGTGAATGAATAGCGCCTTGCCGAATTGCTGCATTGCAGTCCTTGCACGCTCCTCTAGCCATTCGATTGAAGGCTTCAAGGGCTTCCGGCGTGTCGCGTCTCTATTTGACGCTACTCGTCGCCGCCTTCTGACTGTCCCACCACAGGAACAGGCCCGCAGTTATGATCAAGGCTGCACCGCTCAGAGTAAGCAGGTCCGGCACGTCGCCAAACCACCACCAGCCCATGACAATCGCAACCAGCATCTGGACATAAATCGCGGGCGCGACCTGTGATGCGCCCGCCTTTGAAGTGCCGATATACGCCAGCCAATGCGCGGTGCTGGCCGTGACAGCCACGATTGCGCAGCGCGCGACCACATCCCAGCTGGGCCAGCCGAAATCAAATTGCTCGATGCCCGAAAGCTTCGCCGCCGCAGCGGCGATGATCAGCAATGGAGCGGCAATCACAGCGATGAAGACCTGCATCGATAGCGCACTGCCCTGCCCCGCACTTGCTCGGTTGGCGACCATCATCAATGAGAAGAATACCGCAGAAATCAGAGGTAAGAACGCCGCGAGGCCAAGTTCGGCAAGGTTGGGCCTGAGGATCACAACCACACCACCAAACGCCACCAAAGAGACGCCCCAGGCCGCCGGACGCACCGTCTCACCCAGGATAAGTCCGCCGAGTATCTGCGTCAGCACCGGCGCGAGGAAAGCGATCGCCATCGCGTCAGCCAAGGGCATGATGTAGATAGCGGAGAAGAAAAGCAGGCTCGCGAGCGCCAGGCAAACCCCGCGCGCGACCTGCAGCCACGACTTTTGCGGCACGAAGGCCTGCGCCCCTTCACTGCGCCACAGCAGCGCCGACAAAGCAATAGCGCCAATTGAAAACCGCAGCGCCGCGACCGCAACCGCTGGCCATTGGTCCGCCATCGATTTGATCACGGCATCGCCAACAGACAGGGTCGCAAAACCTGCCACTGCGTATAGAATTCCGGCGCGTTCGACGGTTTTCACGATTTCGTATTTCTTTCTTAAAGTCTCCCCAATATCAAACAGCCAGCCCGGCGGGAAGCGCGCGTTAGCATGGTTTACGATTGCTTAAACCAATGTCGGTAACACGCCTGTTAAGCGCAGTAGGTTTGCGCAAAACAGGGCGACTTTTTCACCATGACCAAGCTGATAATTCAGATACCCTGCCTTAATGAAGCAGAGGTCCTGCCTGAAACTCTCGCTAAACTGCCACGCAGTCTTCCAGGCGTGGACGTGATCGAATATCTCATCATCGATGATGGCTCTTCAGACGATACGTCAGGCATCGCGCGCCGCTGGGGTGTGCACCACATCGTGCGTCACCGCCGCAACCGCGGTCTGGCCGAG
Organism: Pseudomonadota bacterium; assembly: GCA_038529875.1. Lineage (GTDB taxonomy): Bacteria > Pseudomonadota > Alphaproteobacteria > Sphingomonadales > Sphingomonadaceae > Erythrobacter. The sequence goes on from JBCBDF010000047.1 coordinate 6,463, forward strand.
GCCTTTCGCAACGGGATCGACAAGTGTCTGGCCGAAGGCGCCGACATCATAGTCAACACCGATGCCGACGGGCAATATGCTGGCGAAGACATCGGAGAGATTGTCGCGCCGGTTGTGGCTGGAGAAGCCGATATTGTTATAGGAGACCGCTCGGTCGCCGATAACGCACATTTCGGGCCATTCAAACGCCTGCTCCAGCGGCTCGGCAGCACAGTCGTGCGTACGCTTTCCGCAACCGACATTACAGATGCCGTCAGCGGATTCCGTGCGATCAGTCGCGAGGCTGCGCAACGCATCAATATCACCACCGATTTCAGTTACACCACGGACATGTTGATTCAAGCCGGTCGCAAAAAAATGGCGATCATTTCAGTGCCCATCCGCACCAACGAGACCACACGTCCTTCACGTCTGTTCAAATCAATCCCGCGCTTCATTCAACAAACTGGTGTCACAATCGTTCGCGCTTACACCACGTTTAACGCTCTGCGTGTGTTCCTGGCGATGGGCCTGGCACTATGCGTTGTCGGTCTGATTCCTATTGCACGCTTCCTTTATTTCGTCTCGCTGGGTCAGTCAGGCGGGCACATACAGTCGCTTGTGCTAGGAGGCGCATTGCTGATTGTCGGTGTACTTGTGAGCGCACTGGGTATTCTTGCGGATCTGATAGCGACAAATCGGAAGTTGCTTGAGACGTCGATGCTTAAGTTGCGCCGGATCGAAGAGAGGTTCGACGCTATCGAAGACGTCCAGGAGGCGGCAGACGGACCACCTCAAGACGCTCTCGTTCACAGCACGGCTTCATGAAATGAGCGCCTCTGCCGCTCCCGTCAGCGCGTCAAATCGCCGCTTAGGCATATCTTTGCCTGGCGCAAATTCGATCATCTGGATATATGTCCTCGTTGGCCTGATTGCCGCGATGCACCTGTCGATGCTGCTGGGCCGGTCGATCAATTGGGACGAGTTCTGGTTTTACAGCCAGGTCGAGCAGGTCGCGCGCGGAGAGTTTATTCAGCCGCTGCAAACGATCCACACGCGGTTCTTTGCATGGTGGCTGCCCGACCTAGCCGGTAATGAAATTGACCACATCATCATCGCGCGGCTGTTCATGCTTGCCTGCCTTGCAGTAACGGTAACGGGTATATTCCTGACCGCTGAAAAATTCTCAGACAAGCGTAAAGCGCTAATAGCGGTGGCTGCCTATCTCGGCACCGGGTTTGTCCTGCAGCACGGCACATCGTTCCGGGTCGATCCGATTGTCACAGCCTGCCTTACGAGCGGCTTTGCCATAGCGGCACGAACGCGCCTGAGCTCGGCCTCGATTATGGCGCTGGGCGCATTGATCGGGCTTGCGGCGATGGTGACGATCAAGATGATCCTGTGGGCTCCAGCTTTTGCCGGTATCGCTTTGTGGCGTTGGGAAGAAGAGAGATACGGTTGGCGCTATCCGGTACGCTGGATGGCTGCCGGGATGGTCGCGCTTGCGATGTTTGCTTTGCTCTACCTGCTGCATGGCGCTGGTATGGGGCTGGATACCGCCAACAATTCAGCGAGCAGAACTCTAAGTCGCTCGGCACAAAGTATGTTCAGCCTCGCCGATGCAAAGGGAATGGCACGCGTTGTTAGGGGTGTGCTGAGCGGGTTGCCATTCTTTGGTCTCGCCGCAATCGTACCGATTGCTGTTCTCAAGAGTGACCGTACACTGGCCCAGAAAGTCGCGCTGATTGCCATGTGGCTGCCGGTTTTGACGCCGCTTTTTTATCGCAACGCGTTCCCGTACTTCTACGCTTTCATCCTTCCTTCTGTCGCGATCATTACGGTTTTTGCCATCCCGATCCTGTTGCGACGCTTTGGCAATGCCATCGTGGTCGGGGTCATCGGGGGCTGCGCGTTAATGGTTTGGATAGTCGATGCACGCAGCATCACTGAGCGCCAGCACACTCTGGTCGATGCCGTGCATAAGATTTTTCCTGAGCCGGTTTCGTATTTCGATTGCTGCGGCATGATTGCCGGGTTCGACAAGGCCAACGATTTCCGCAGTAAGTGGGGAATAAGGAACTATCTCGCGTCGGGTCGCCCGAAAATGCTGGAGACAATGCGCAAGCAGCCGGTACCTCTTATGCTTGACAACAAGCGCGAGTATTCTTTGGCAATAACGGAAGTTTCACCTGCCAAATTCCATCCGCAGGACTACGCTGCGCTGCGCGAAACCTATGTGAAGTTTTGGGGAGACGTATACGTCGCTGGCCGCCAGTTGGAACCGGGGTCGAAAGAGGCGTGGGAAGTGCTTGTCCCGGGTAACTACACGGTCCATGGCGAAATGGTCGTCGACGACCGACCCCTTGCCAATGGCAGCCTAATTGAATTGGAACGCGGCGTTGTAGTCCTTGCCAACCCGGGCAATCGGCAAGCAAAACTGGTGTGGGGCGAGTATCTTGAAATGCCGCAAGCGCCGACTCCCGAGTTCTATTGGACCGTCTTTTAAGGATAACTCATGACTAGCCAATCAATGGAACCATTCGACAATAGAGCACCGGCACGAAACACCGTGCAAAAGCGCGGTCTGCCTCCGCTTACCTTAAATGCATCGCTGCGTTGGGGTGTTGTATCACGGTTGCTCCCGGAAACAGTCGGCGACGTATTGGAAATTGGCTGCGGCCAAGGATCGGTCACGTGGCGGATAGCCCAGCGCGCGCGAACGATGACCGCCATTGAACCCGATGCACAATCCTTTGAACGCGCTGCGTCTCGTCTCTCCGGATGCGCGCGAGTAATGAACATCGCAGACGATCAACTACCCTATGACGAACAGTTTGATGTGGTGTGCTCGTTTGAAGTGCTCGAACACATTCAGGATGATCGCGCGACGCTAAAACGTTGGACACAGCGTGTTCGCAAAGGCGGTCAAATCGTCATCAGCGTGCCTGCTCATGCGCAACGCCTTGGCCCAAGCGATGAGTTGGTGGGCCATTTCCGCCGCTATGACAAAGGTGATCTGTCCGCTCAATTGAAAGCTGCTGGGTTCACCGATATTCGCGAAACGCTTTATGGCTTTCCGGTTGGATATGTTCTTGAGGCCATTCGCAATGTGATGGCGCGGCAAATGCTAGACAAAGGTGCCCGAGAGCGAGAGTTTTCTGATCGGACAGCCTCGTCAGGACGGTTCTTTCAGCCTGATGGACCGATTGTGTCGGTTGCCATGGGAATGATCGGCAGCGCGCTTGCCGGTTTGCAGCGCCTTTTTCCTGACAAGGGCCCCGGTTTGGTCATAACGGCGCGCAAGCCAGAGTAATCCGCTTGTCCGCCCGCGATCCTTCCTCAACATCACCCCAAGTAACCCCGTTCTTGCGAGCGATATTCGTGCTTGCCGTAGTAATTGCAGGAGGGCTTTTGATCGCACGAGAGTGGGATGCGATTGCGACTTCAATCACCCTCATCAACCCTGCGTTTCTGGGTTTGGCTGCACTTGCTGCAATAGCGCACGTGGCAATGTCCTATGGCGGTTGGCGCGTCCTTTTGCAAACCGGCGAAGCGTCCGAATGGACCACCGCTAGGATGTTTTTCGTGGGCCAAATGGGCAAGTATTTGCCGGGCGGCATCTGGTCGTTTCTCGCCATCGCCGAATATGGACGCGATGCAGGGATTTCCCATGGCCGCTCTTGGTCGGCTTCCTTGATCGCCTTAGGCGCCAGTATCATTGCAGGCGTAGCCTTGGCGCTAGCGGTTACTCCCCAGATCATATTTCCAGCGCTTGGCGACAATCCTCTTGCAGCTTTTGCGCTGATTGCCGCGACCATTGCCATTGCACCCCTAGCACTCAAACTCATCACACCAATCATTGCGCGGTTTGCCAAGGGGCTGATGCTTCCCGGCCCCATCGCGCTCAGTGTGTCGGTTGCGGCCTCAGTCGCCACTTGGCTGCTTGGCGGGCTGAACCTTATGCTTATCGCTGATGGGCTGAACTTTTCCGCAAGTTCAATCAGCTTCCTTACATTTGGCGCGATTTACGCCGCAGCCTGGATCGCTGGCTTTGCGTTCTTCGTCGCTCCAGCTGGGATCGGCGCGCGCGAGGGGGTTATGGTTGCCCTTTTAGCCAATGAAATTCCATTGGCAGACGCGTTGGTCATCGCCCTAATCTCACGCATTCTGGTGACAGTGGCCGATTTTCTGCTCGGTGGTGGCGCGCTCGCTATTCGTCCGGCGACTCCAGCCGCTCCACCAACCGCTCGACCCCCGCATCAGGGCTAAGCTCTCGCAAGGATTGTTCTGGCAGCGGCTCCAATGCGGTTCGATCTGTCAGCGCCGCAGCAACCGCTTTCGCCAAAGCCTCTGGATCATCTGCCGGCACCGTGCGCAAAGTCGCGGGGAATTCGCGCGCCAATGTATCGACCGCTGGGCTGTCACGCGTGATCACCGGCTTGCCAACCGCCAGTTGCTGAAACAATTTATTCGGGATCACTCGCGCAGCTTTATCCGATGCGCTGAACACGCCGAGGCAAATGTCCGCCCGCGCAATCACCGCTGGCAAGCGGTCGTATTCCACCCACTCGATCCATTCGATGGCAGAGCCGCTTTCGCTGGCGATGGTCTCGCGCATCACAGGCTCCAACTGCCCTCGCCCGACAATCACCCACCGCGCGCCCCTGCCTCGGGATCGCTTTGCGGCTTCGATAATCGTCGGCACGCCGTGCAGCGGGATAAGCTGGCCGTAGAACAGAACGATGGGCCGACCATCACGCGGCCCAAGCAGGTCTTCGACCGGGTCGGCGGCAGCTTGGGGTGAAAAATGGGGTTCTGCTCCGACCAGCACGGTCTCAAACTTGTCGCGATCCAGATCGAACTCGCACGCGAAGTAATCGCCGTGGCTGCAGGTATCGACCAGGACGATATCAGCCAACCGCAAGCCCCCCCTCTCGAACCACCAGATTAACTTCGCGATCACTGCATCGGGTTTCACCAATGCGCGGTCAACGACGATCGTGTCGTATATCGGCAGGAATGCATCGAGTATTACCTCGCGGCCCATCATTCGCGCGAGCGGGCCGATCAGGAAAATCTCGATAATTCCGGGATATGGCAACAACACGGCCGAGCTACCTGGGCTGCGCAGCAGGCGCCAAAGCGCCCGCGGATATCCCAGCACCAGCTTCGCCAGCACTTTAAGAAACGCCGCGCGCGAAGGAATATTCGTCTGCGGAACATCCTCCCAACCGGAGATGTGGATTTCATCCGCCAAAGCACGCTGTTGTCGCACGGCATCAATCAGCAATCGAACGCGCGGCTTGCGAGTGTCATAGCCGCCGAATGCGATGATTTTTGAAGTCATGAGCGCGACGAACCCCGGAACCAACGGCGAATAGCTGCTGCCCTAGAGGCGAAGGCAATTGCGGTGCAATCACATTCTGCAAACATATCATGGCCAAATGGCCCGTGACGGTCGTTCAAGGAGCTGCAAGCTGGCCTCGCGCCAACAGCTTGTCTGATTGAACCCTACACGCAGAATTTAGGAAAAAAATAAGGTTTCCAAACTATTCACCAAGCTTCGAGAGGCAGTCTTCGCCATATGGCGTTGATATGCAGGTTATGTTTTGGAGCCTAGGGGGCTGGCAATGAGCGCATTCGGCAAAAAGGGCGGTGGCGGAGCTAAGGCTGGCGGTCGTCCTGCATTTGGCGTAGCGCGCCCGATGAAAACGGGCGGACGCGCGGACGAAGGTGGTGAGCAGTTCCCACCGCTTCCCGAAGACGACGAAAAAACCGAAGCACCTGCGCCTGAACCTAGCCCAACGCCTACTCCAAGTTCCGGCGACCCAACCGACGACGCGATGAGCCGCCTCAACGAGCGCATGACGGCAACCCACGAAGCCGAATCCGATGTCGGCGGCTTTGAAGCCAGCGTTCACAAGATCAAAGAACAGGTGCTGCCGCGCCTG
>JBCBDF010000048.1:0-12296 GCA_038529875.1 Pseudomonadota bacterium
GGCGAACCTGAATTTCGAAGCCATTTGGGATCGCAACAGCCAATCCGGTTGCGACCGCATGGCGCGCGCCGGGCGCGATAGTCACGTCTTCAGCGGCAACGATATCCATTCCGGCCGCACCAGCGGTGGCATAGCCCGGAAGCGGCAAGCCTTCGCCATGCGGCAGACGCTTGATCTCGACCGGAACTGGAGCTGCTGTTTGCGCGCCCTCTGCGACCAGCGAACGCGTCGCGCCGCCAGCGCTCATTCTGCAGCCTCTGCTGTGAGCGATTTCGCAATCCGCTCAACGAGCGCAAGCGCGACAGCGCACTTTGGCATTTCTTCCAGGCTTTCAACGCCATCACCAGAGACGATATGGATTGTGTTGTTGTCACCGCCCATGACATCGCCTGAGACATCGTTTGCGACGATCCAGTCAGCGGCCTTGCGCTTACGCTTCTTCTTGGCGTTTTCGAGCACATCCTCGGTTTCCGCCGCGAAGCCCACCACCAATTCTGGTCGATTGCCGCCAGCCGCGATATTGGTAAGGATATCAGGGTTTTCCGTCAGGATCAGCGCAGGAGGTGCGGAGCCGCGCTTCTTGAGCTTTTCGGGAAGGTAGTCTTTCGGCTTCCAATCAGCGACCGCGGCAACCATCACCGCCGCATCGGCGGGCAGAGCGCGTTTGACCTCGCTCGACATCTGCTCCGCACTTTCGACATCCACCCGGTCAACACCAGCCGGAGTTTTTAGCGCAACTGGCCCAGCGACCAATGTCACCTTGGCGCCGAATGCCGCAGCAGCAGCTGCGATGGCAAAGCCTTGTTTTCCGCTCGAACGGTTGGCGATGTAGCGCACCGGATCAAGCGATTCCCACGTAGGGCCTGCGGTGACCAGCACGTGGCGCCCTTCGAGTGGACGATAATTGGGATCGATATCCAAACCGCCGCCGTCCAAAACATCGTCAAGGTCTTCCTCAACCCCATCTTCGTCCGCAAGCGCACCATCGAGCAGCTCAGGAGCAGATTTGCGCTCATCAACCTCGTGATTGATCGCGCTCGGATCCATCGGCGGCGCGGCGCTGGCAACGCCTTTCTTGGCAAGCAGCGGGCCGCCCAAATCAGGGACTGCGTCGGAATCAACGTCTTCAACGTCTTCCGCAGGCCCATCTTCAAGCTCAGCAGCCTCCGCGTCTTCCGGAATGTCTGGTGCATCGAGATATTCCGCCTCGATGTCTTCATGGGATCGCTTGGCAGTCGAGCGAGGGATGATCATGGACAGCAAGCCGCCGAGCCCACCGCCTTTGCTCTCACTCTCTTCTTCGACTTCCTCTTCCGGCTCCAAAGCCTCGATTTCGTATTCTTCTTCGGCCTGCTCATCATTAGCAGGCGAGACAAGCGGGGCCGCTGCGGGCGCGGTAGCGGGTTCTTCGACTTCAATGCCGAAATAGGCCGCAATTTCACGCCAGATCACTTCAGGTTCCGGTAGCCTGCCATAGCCAAACTCGCCGCACGCCATTGAGCCTTGATCGGGATCGAGCACATTAACGCCTGCCTGCCGCAGCCAGGTAATGTTGCGCTGGGTCGCCTCGTGCTCCCACATCCGAACATTCATCGCTGGAACCGCGACAACGGGCTTGTCGGTAGCGAGGATAAGCGTCGTCGCCAGATCGTCAGCAATGCCGGAAGACATCTTTGCGAGCAGATCGGCCGTGGCGGGGCACACAACAACGAGGTCAGCTTCGCGGCTCAGTTCGATATGTCCCATCTCCGCCTCATTCTTGAGGTCCCAGAGATTCGTGTAAACCTGGTTTTCGCTCAGCGCCGCGAGCGACATGGGAGTGACGAATTGCTGCCCGCCCTTGGTAACCACGCAAGTAACATCGCCGCCACCCTTGCGGATCAGGCGCACCAGCTCGCACGCCTTGTAGGCGGCAATTCCACCGCCAATTACCAGAAGGATTTTCGGTCGCATCTCGGTCATTCTACAAACCCAGGACGCGAGCCCAGCAAGCAGCACATCACTGGCTCAACTCCATCAGATCGCCATAAAGCTACGCGAAAGCCTAGCCGCACATAACGCACTGGCCAAGCCCAAGCGAGTTCCATGGGATACAATGGTTAAATTTTGCTGAGCCAAACTTGCATGATTTGCAGCAATCAGGCCATACTCGACGGTGAAAGAGGGGAACTGACAATGGTTCTGGTATTGCGCGCGATCCTGCTGCTGGGTGGACTGTTCTTTGTACTGCTGGGCGCGAGTTTCATGCTCGATCCCGTGGTCGCAGGAGGAGACTTCGGGCTCCAAGCGCGAAACGTGCAGGGTCTTTCAACCATCCGCGCCGATTTCACCGCCTATTTTCTGGTGGCAGGCGGCTGTATGATCTGGGGTGCCTGGGCCCGCAATGGCGATCCGCTGCTTGTCGCTGCGGCCCTGATGGGGGTCACGTTCTGCGGGAGAGCGATCTCGGTTTACGTCGATGGCGTCTATGACGGTTTTGCGCTGCCTATGATTGTTGAGGCTGTAACCACGGTTTTGGCCTTGATTGGCAGCCGCTTGCTGCCGCACCACAAGCTAACCCCTGCCGACGAGGAAGAGGCCGACAAGTCGGCCTAACTGATCCATCCCAGCCATACGGCGCCAAACATGGCGCCTGCCCCGACTGCGCCGGCAATGAGATAACCCAGCAAGCCTGTGTGCTCGCGCGGCTTCTTATCCGTGACGAGTGGCACATCGGGCAGCGGAGGTTGCTCAGGCGCACCACCCTTGGGCGGAAAGCGCTCATCGATCCGTCGGATAAGGTCAGGCAGGCGCATTAATGTCTGCGCATCTTCCTTTAGTCGTTCGGCAACAGCGGCCTCAGGCCCCAGCTCATCGCGGATCCACCCTCGAACATAGGGTGCTGACACGTCCCACATATTGATCTGGGGGTTGAGCTGAGTCGCGATCCCTTCGACCATCACCATCGTCTTTTGCAGAAGCAGCAAGTGCGGCTGCGTCTGCATGTCGAAATCTCGCGTGATAGCGAACAATCCATCAAGCATTTGCCCGACGCTCAGCTCGCTCACCGGCTTACCGCGCATCGGCTCCCCCACGGCGCGCAGGGCCGTCGCGAACTCACCGACCGAGTGATAACTCGGCACGTATTGCGCTTCGAAATGTATCTCGGCGACGCGTTTGTAATTGCCGGTGGTCAGACCATACAGGATTTCAGCCAGCCATTGCCGCGCACGCCGATCGATCCTGCCCATGATCCCGAAATCGATCGCGACAATCGTCCCGTCATCTTCGACGAACAGATTGCCCTGGTGCATGTCTGCGTGGAAGAAACCGGCGCTGATTGCCTGGGTCAGGAATGAAATCACCAGCCGCTCGGCCAGATGCGGCAAATCGACGCCTTTGGCCCGCAATTCCTCGATCTTGCTGATCTTGACCGCATTGATCCATTCGACCGTCATCACCCGGCCATTGGTTCGGTCCCAATCGATGTCAGGTATGCGATACCCTTCGATACCGGCCATGCCGTCGGCCAGTTCCGAAGCCGATGCAGCCTCGCGCCGCAGATCAAGCTCGCTATTGGTCCAGCGCTTGAAGTTGGCGATGGTCAGACGTGGACGCAGCCGTGAGGCCTCCCCGCCAAACGCTTCAAGGTGTGCGGCCGCCCATTCATATGTCTGAATATCGCGCGCAAACTTTTCGCGAATGCCCGGGCGCAGCACTTTGATCGCCACCCGCTTCCCGTCAGTGGTCACACCCTTATGCACTTGCGCAATCGAGGCCGCGCCAACAGGCTCCGGATCTATCTCGCTAAACAGTCCACCGATTGGCTGACCGAAACTCGCCTCTATCGCCGCTTCGATATCGGTGAATGGCACGGGTGGCAGATTGTCTTGCAGGCTGAGCAGGTTGTTGGCCGCCTCATCCCCGACCAGGTCGGGGCGAGTTGCCAGCGATTGCCCTAGCTTGATCGCAGCCGGTCCGATTTCACGAAACGCCTCTGCATAATTGGGCACTTTGGGTTGGAATGTTCCGAACCGAGCCAGGCGGACCAGCCTTTTGACCGGCGTCGGAGTGTTGGGATCGCTTTCAATCCCCCGCAATGCGCCATGCCGTGCCAGCGTCCGGCCCCATTTCAGGAGCCGGAAAATATGCGTAATGGGCCGTGTCACCCTATATTTTCCACCCAGAATGGATTGCGACTGCACCGCCCAGGATCGGTTCGACCTTGGTGTTAGCAAAGCCCGCATCGCGGATCATCTGCTCAAACTCCGCCATCTTGGGGAAACGACGGATCGATTCGGCGAGATAGCGATAACTCTCTTCATCCCGAGCGATCACCTTGCCCATCTTGGGCATGATCTTGTGCGAGTAGACATCATAGACTTCCTTGAAGCCTGGCCATTCTGTGGTCGAAAACTCCATGCAGAAGAAGCGCCCGCCGGGGCGCAGCACTCGGTTCGCTTCGCGCAGAGCCTTGGGAATATCCGTCACATTGCGAATGCCGAATACGATTGTGTAGGCATCGAAACTGTTTGATGCGAAATTCAACTCTTCCGCATTCTGGCATGACCAGACCAAGGCGCCCTCATCGTCACGCGCGCCGCGCTTCATCGCCCGCTCGACGCCGACATCGAGCATGTCCTGATTTATGTCGCAGACGGTTATTGCTGCACCGCTCGGCGCCATGCGAAAGGCGATGTCACCCGTCCCGCCGGCCATGTCGAGGATCGTTTCACCGGGCTGCGGTTTGATCCGGCGGACGAAACGATCCTTCCAAAGCCGGTGCATGCCGCCTGACATGGCATCGTTCATGATGTCGTATTTCGAAGCGACGCTGGAAAAGACATCGCCCACGCGGCGGGTCTTTTCTTCAGGGGCCACTTCTTCATAACCGAAGGATACTGTCTTTTCGCTCATAGCGCAGAGCCTTAGGGAAGTTTGTGTGGTGCGCAAAGCTTGTTAAACGCAACTCCTGATGCCTGAATTGCCAGAAGTTGAAACCACCGTCCGCGGCCTTGAGCGCTTTATGCTGGGTGAGAGGATTGCGCGGGTCCAATTGAACCGTCCGGATTTGCGCCGCCCTTTCCCGCCAGAGCTTGTACAAGTGATGACAGGAGCCACGATTACTGGTCTTGATCGACGCGCGAAATACGGCCTGATCGATATCGATCGCGGGCAGTCGATGATCTTCCATCTGGGCATGAGCGGACGCTGGCGGATCGATCCGAGTGATGACGACAAGCATGACCATCTGATTATCGAAACCGACGCGCACCGATTCGCTTTGTGCGATCCGCGCAGGTTCGGTTCGGTTGACCTTGTCGCGACCGAAGCGCTCGACCAATGGCCGCCCTTTGCCAGCCTTGGGCCAGAGCCGCTCGGTGAGGGTCTTAGCGTCGAGCATCTCAAACAGGCGCTCAAAGGCAAGACCCAGTCGATCAAACTGTGCCTGCTGGATCAGCGGATCATCGCTGGGCTCGGCAATATATATGTATGTGAGGCACTTTGGCGCGCGGGCATTCACCCGCGCAAGCGCGGCGGCAAAGTCACCAAACCCCAGCTTTCGCGGCTCGTCCCGGCAATTCGCGAAGTGCTGGAAACCTCTATCCGGGACGGTGGCTCTACCTTGCGCGATTACGCCCAGCCCGATGGCGAGCTGGGATATTTCGCGACGCGATTCGACGTATATGACCGGACGGATGAAGCATGTCGGCGCGATGACGGCGGGGTGATCAGGCGGATCGCCCAGGGCGGGCGCAGCACATGGTTCTGCGCGAAGTGTCAACGCTAGCTTTGCGCACCCGCCTCCGCGGGTGCATCCTCGGTGCAATTCCTTCGCTTCGCTACGGGCACCTGCGGACGGCCGGTCGGCCTTGCGAACCTCTGGTTCGAGCGTGCCCATTCGAGCCATGTGCTCGCAAGCGCAATGAAGGCGGGGCAATCAGGCGACTCGCCCAGCAGCCAAGGGTGGAGGGCGCAGGTGGCTTGCTCGTACAACCAAGTTTTCTTGACCTGAAGCGCCCGCGCGACTATGTGCCGCGCTTTCCGGCGTGCTATCGCCGATTTTCGAGCATTACCAACATAAAGATTCGGTCACGCCACGTGGCCAACAGAAACGCGAGACAGAAACAGATATGGCCAATACGCCGCAAGCCCGCAAACGCATCCGTCGCAACAATCGCCGCGCAGACATCAACACCGCCCGCGTCAGCCGAATCCGCGGCTTCGTCAAGAAAGTCGAAGCTGCTTGTGAAGCCGGTGACAAGACCGCTGCTGCAGAAGCTCTCAAGGCTGCTCAGCCTGAAATGGCTCGCGGCGTGGCTCGCGGCGTGATGCACAAGAACACCGTCGCTCGGAAAATGTCGCGTCTGTCGAAGCGAGTCGCAGCGCTCTGATTCGCGGCATATCACTCCGTAATTGTACGGAGCTGAACGCATAGGGGTCGGGCCGTCATGGCACGGCCCTTTTTGTTTACGACCAACATGACCAGCGACGTGTGCCGCAACGTAAGGATTCCTCGCGATTCGCGTGCTCCTAAACCCAAAATTAAAGATAAATCAGTGCCTTGAACGCAGCTCTGCGGGTTGCAGCCGAGTCAACCGAATTATTTCGCTTTTTTTACATTCCCCCCCCTTGCGTCAAAACGAAATGCATAGGTAAATCACGTTCTACTCGGGGCGGGACAGCCTGAGTTTTTATAGTTTGAACGACGGGGGGAAGCCCGGGACTAGCGATTCCGGGTCAGGGCGAAGCTTTGCCTACCGCAAGGGTTGAGGATGCACTCTGGGTGACAGCCCCAGGGCGCGACACAGGATTGGGTGTGATGGTTCATAAAGTTGATAAGGCGCGGACCACGCGTCGGAAAGCAGACGACGATTTGATGGAAGATGCAGAAGCCGTAAATCTCGCTGCCGATTGGGCCGATATTAGTCAGGGGCTTCGCAAGGATCTTGGCCATCAATTGCACAGCCAGTGGATCAAGCCGATCCAGGTTGGGGCCATCTGCAAAGAGACAGGAACACTCGATCTGTTCCTGCCTACTGAATTTTCAGCAAACTGGGTGCAGGACCGTTTTCATGACAGGCTGCAGCTGGCATGGAAAATCGCGCGAAGCGAAGTCCGCAATGTTCGCATCCAGGTCCACCCAGGTCGCCGCCAACTTCCCGAATTGCGCCTGGACAATGGTCGCCGCCCGGCAAACGATGCTGACGCCAGCGCTATTGCAGTCGCGGCAGGGACGATTGGCGATGCTGGTTTCACCAGCTCCGTAGGCCTCGATCCATCGCTGACCTTTGCCGCGTTCGTAACCGGCGAAGCCAATGTGCTCGCCTGCAATGCCGCGCAGCGTATGGCCGCGACCGAGCAGCCGCAATTCTCGCCGCTCTATCTCAAGGCAGCGACGGGTCAGGGCAAAACCCACCTGTTGCACGCGATCGGGCATGCATTCCTGCAAGCTCATCCACGCGCACGAATTTTCTACTGCTCAGCAGAACGCTTCATGGTGGAATTCGTTCAGGCGCTAAAAGCCAACCAGATGATCGAGTTCAAAGCGCGCCTGCGTAGCTTTGACCTGCTGCTGGTGGACGATATTCAATTCATCATCGGCAAGGCGAGCGCTCAGGAAGAGCTGCTTTATACCATCGATGCGCTGCTGGCCGAAGGCAAACGTCTGGTCTTTGCCGCCGACCGCGCACCGCAAGCATTGGACGGCGTCGAACCGCGGCTGCTTAGCCGCCTGTCGATGGGCCTCGTTGCCGACATTCAGGCGGCGGATATCGAACTGCGCAAGAAAATCCTCGTGTCCAAGCTGACGCGGTTTGCTCCGCTGAACGTGCCAGATGATGTGATCGAATTTCTCGCTCGCACGATTACGCGCAATGTTCGCGAGCTGGTCGGCGGGCTGAACAAGCTGATCGCTTATGCGCAGCTGACGGGCCAAGAGGTTTCTCTCAATCTCGCTGAAGAGCAGCTGACCGATATCCTCTCGGCCAATCGTCGGCGGATCACGATCGATGAAATTCAGCGGACGGTTTGCCAATTCTACCGGATCGACCGCAGCGAAATGTCATCCAAGCGCCGTGCGCGGGCCGTCGTGAGGCCACGTCAGGTCGCGATGTATCTCGCAAAGGTACTGACGCCGCGTAGCTATCCCGAAATTGGCCGCAAATTTGGCGGACGCGATCACTCGACGGTCATCCACGCCGTGCGCCTGATCGAAGATCTGCGCACACGCGATGCCGACATGGATGGTGATGTGCGCAGCCTGTTGCGGCAGTTGGAAAGCTAACTTACGCTCCACAGCTGGCCCACCGCAGGGCCATGCCAAACCCACAGCATTCACACAGTTTTGTCCTCAGCCCTATCAACAGGGCTGTCGACAGGATGTGCACAGCCGGTAAACAGCTTGTCCATGGCTTCTTCACCGCTTTCTCCCGCTAGGCTGGACCGCTTTGCGCGCCACATCGTGCTACCTGAAATCGGCGGTGCTGGGCAGGTTGCATTGGCTGGTAAACATGTCGCGGTGATCGGTCTGGGCGGGATCGGCTCTCCGGCTTTACAATACCTCGCCGCCAGCGGGATCGGATATTTCACACTGGTCGACGATGACGAAGTCGATGCGAGCAACCTCCAGCGCCAGACGATCTTTACGCAGCGAGATATCGGCCACGGCAAAGCGACCAGCGCGCGCCGATGGATGGCGAATTTCGACGACACCCTCGAGGTTTCGATTTCAGACGCTCGCATCAACGCGGCCAATGCTGGCGACCTGATTGCAGGCGTTGACTTGGTGCTAGACGGCACGGACAATTTCGCCACTCGCTTGGCGGTGTCTGATGCTTGCGTTGCGGAACGCACCCCCTTGCTTTCCGCAGCTGTCGGTCGCTTCCAGGGACAAGTCGGAGCCTTTGCCGGGCACATGCCCGCCCACGCCTGCTATCGTTGCTTTGTCGGCGATGCCTTCGATGCCGAGGATTGCGACACTTGTGCCGAAGACGGCATGCTCGGTGCCATGGCCGGATGGGTGGGCAGCTTTGCGGCGATGCAGACAGTGCGCGTACTGCTTTCAGGCGTCAGCGCCTTTGGAGAACCGGGCTGGGGCAAAATCCACATCCTCGACGGCATGAAGCCGGGTATGCGCACGCTGACAATTGCGAAGGACCCGGCCTGCAAGGGCTGCGGACAAATTAATGACTGAGAAGAAGGACTCTAACGAGCTCGCCGAAGATCGCACCGATCTTGCGGAAGATCGCACCGACTGGGCCGAAGATCGCACGGTAATGGCCAATGAGCGAACCTTCGCAGGCTGGATGCGCACCGGACTTGCCGCAGTAGGCATCGGGCTTGGCTTCAATGCATTGTTCGGAAAGCTAGAACCAGCTTGGTTGCCCAAGCTGATCGCCACTGTTTTCATCACCATCGGGATATTCATATTCTGGGCGGCCCAAAGAAACGGTTGCGCCGTCAAAGATCGGCTGGAGGCTCACAAAGCCGAACCCATAGACAGCATGAACATCAGGCTCATTGCAGGATTTATGGCGCTTGGCAGCGCAAGTTTGGCAGTCGGGATCTGGCTCATGGAATTTCCGTCTGCGTGATCCGAGCGGTCCTGATCCACCACAATCTGTCTGCATCGGGCTAGGTTTCTAGCACCTCATCCACCCATTGCGGGACAAGCTGCCCCGCCGGGCCATGCCGGGCTTCGTGGAAATGGTGCGAGCCTCCGCTTGGCTCCAGGTTGAGCTCCAGCGTCTTTGCGCCAGCCGCCCTCGCCTCCTGCACGAACCCGGCAGCAGGATAGACCGCCCCGCTGGTCCCAATACTCACGAACAAATCGGTCTTAAGCAGCGAGGCATATATCCGGTCCATCTGATAGGGCATCTCGCCAAACCAGACGACATCAGGGCGCAGGCTTGGCGCTTGGCAGACAGGACACGGCGGGCGTTGTCCGTTCTGGGCCGACATGGCCGCATCCCACCTGCTGCGAATTTCACAAGACAGACACAGCGCGCTCTTGAGTTCGCCATGCATGTGCAGCACATTCTGCGCCCCGCCGCGCTCATGCAAATCGTCGACATTCTGGGTCACCAACAGCAGCTCGCGCCCCGGCGTTTTGACAAACTCACGCTCCAGCCGGGCAAGTGCACGGTGCGCATCGTTCGGCTCGACCTTGGCCAAAGCATCGCGCCGCATATCGTAGAAGCCGAGCACCAGATCGGGATCGCGCGCGAACCCTTCAGGCGTGGCGACATCCTCGACCTTGTGCTGCTCCCATAATCCTCCGGCATCGCGAAACGTATCAATCCCGCTTTCCGCGGAAATTCCGGCCCCTGTCAGGATGACGATGTTGTGAATGTCTGGCATGATCGCCATCAAGCATGCCGAGCGGAGGAGACGCAATGGCAAATTCAGGCATTCATTTCGGGATCATCGGGCATAAGGGCCGCATGGGCCAGGCATTGGCGACCGCAATCGAGGCAGCTGGTCACCAGGCCACGGTTGGCGTCGATGAAGGCGGGCATCTCGGACCGATCGTATCGCAATGCCAGGTTCTGGTCGACTTCTCCGCGCCTGAGGCCCTGGCAGAAAATCTCGGAGCTGCACGGGTCGCCGGGGTGCCGATTGTGATCGGCACGACCGGGCTGGAAGCCGATCATTTTGCAGCTGTAGACGAGGCGGCCAAGGCCATCCCAGTGCTTCAAACCGGCAACACGTCATTGGGGGTTACCTTGCTCGCGCATCTGGTGCGCGAGGCAGCTACAAGACTGGGGTCGGACTGGGACGTGGAGGTCCTGGAGATGCATCATCGGGCAAAGGTCGATGCGCCATCCGGCACGGCCAAGCTGCTTGGCGAGGCGGCAGCGGAGGCGCGCGGGATCGAGCTGTCGGACAATATGGAAAGCGGGCGGCACGGCCACACCGGGCCGCGCGGCAAAGGGACTATCGGCTTTGCCACTTTGCGCGGTGGAACGGTTGCTGGCGAGCACAGCGTGATTTTGGCCGGTGATGAGGAACGCGTCACTCTATCGCACAGTGCAGAGAACCGCATGATCTTCGCACGCGGGGCGGTGCGTGCGGCCGAATGGCTGATCGGCAAGCCTGCCGGACGATACACGATGAACGACGTGCTGGGGCTGTGACACTTCTCCTATGACAAAAGATCAGATTTTCGAATTCTTCCGCCGCCTGGCGGAGGACAACCCCGAGCCTGAGACCGAGCTGGAATATGGCAACGCCTACCAGCTGGTCGTCGCCGTGGCGCTGTCCGCGCAGGCGACAGACGTGGGCGTGAACAAGGCGACGCGCGCGCTGTTCGCAAAAGTGAAGACGCCGCAGCAAATGCTTGAGTTGGGTCTTGAAGGGCTGATCCAGCACATCAAGACGATTGGCCTGTTCAACTCCAAAGCGAAGAACGTCATCGCTCTGAGCCAACTGCTGATCGACGAGTATGGCGGAGAAGTGCCCAACACCCGCGAAGACCTTGTGCGGCTACCCGGTGTGGGTCGCAAAACGGCCAATGTCGTGCTCAACTGCTGGTTCAAGCAAGAGACCTTCGCGGTCGATACGCATATCCTGCGGGTCGGTAACCGCACTGGGCTGGCCAAGGGCAAGACGCCAGAGCAGGTCGAGGCGAAGCTGGAAAAGCGCGTGCCGCAGCCCTTTCGCCTGCACGCGCATCATTGGCTGATCCTGCATGGGCGCTATGTCTGCAAAGCCCGCACCCCGGAATGCTGGCGCTGCCAGCTGACGGATTTGTGCAGCTTTAGAAAGAAGGTGATTGAGAAGCCCAAGGGGCGTTAGGTCACTGTCAGGTCATATCCGCAATTGTCGCAAACCTTCCGGGGCCACGGCGGCCCTGCTCTAAATACATGATGCAAAACTGATCGTCCACAATTCGGGCAGCGAGTAAAGATAGCGCTAGCCCATATGACCAAGATAAACGCGGCGAATAGCAAGATACCCGCTTCGCCGATACCGAAGCCTGGATTTGCGTCGTTTGCCTCACCGCCTGCGATAATTGGGAACATAAAAAGAGACGGCGTAGTAAGAAGTACAAGCAGCGAAGCTCTTTTGTAAGGACTCATCTTTTTAAACATCATCCGCGCTGGCGAGTTCGGCTTTGTCGAGTTCACCCAGTATGCTCGCCGTGGTCACTGTGACCGTCGCATCGCCCGTCACATTGGTAGCTGTGCGCATCATGTCCATGATCCGGTCGACCCCCGCGACAAACGCAATCGCTTCCAGCGGCACGTTCACAGCCGTGAAAATACCGCCCATCATCACCAATCCCGCGGCGGGTATTCCGGGTGCGGGATTGG
>JBCBDF010000049.1:0-12282 GCA_038529875.1 Pseudomonadota bacterium
TTTCTCCGGCTCGCCGGTGATGCCCATCACATGGTCTGTCTGCTATTCCAGGTAGGCGCTCAAGAGATCCGGCGTGTCGCGCTCGGGATCAATGGTGACAAAGTAGGCGTTAATGTTGGCCGCTTCTTCGCCCAGCTCGGCAAACCAGCCATTCATTTCATAGACGGTTGTCGGGCAGACTTCCGGGCAGTGCGTGAAGCCAAAGAAGAGGGCGGTCGGCTGGCCGCGAAATGCCTGCTCGGTGATTGGGTGAGGGCGCCCAATGTGCCCAAGTCCCTGTGGAGCATGGAGAATTAAGTGGCTCGTATTGCCGGGGTAAACATCCCCACAAATAAGCGTGTTATTATCGCGCTCACATATATTCACGGTATCGGTCGTACCACCGCCGTGAAAATCGCCGACAAGCTTGGCATTGATCACACCGCGCGCGTTCAGGACCTTACCGACGAGGAAGTTCTGCGCATTCGTGAAACGATCGATGCGGACCACACGGTCGAAGGTGATCTTCGTCGCAACACTGCGATGAACATCAAGCGCCTGATGGACCTGCGTACTTATCGCGGTCTTCGTCATCGTAATGGCTTGCCTGTGCGCGGTCAGCGCACTCACACCAATGCCCGCACCCGCAAGGGTAAGGCCAAGCCGATCGCAGGGAAGAAGAAGTAAGCTCAGGCCCAAGAAATTGGAACCCTGACGCTTTTCCCTTCATCCCCATCCAAGAGGAATACGAGAAATGGCACGCGAACCCGGCCGAGTTAAACGGCGCGACAAGAAAAATATCAGCAGCGGCGTTGCGCATATCAACGCCAGCTTCAACAACACCATGATCACGATCACCGATGCGCAGGGTAATGCCATTAGCTGGTCGAGTGCGGGCATGATGGGCTTTAAGGGCAGTCGTAAATCGACCCCTTATGCTGCTCAGGTTGCCGCCGATGATGCCGGCAAGAAAGCCGCCGAACACGGCGTGCGCACGCTGGAAGTTGAAGTGAAGGGCCCAGGCTCTGGTCGTGAGAGCGCATTGCGCGGTCTCGCAGCTGTTGGTTTCAACATCACGTCGATCCGCGACGTGACGCCGATCCCGCACAATGGCGTGCGCCCGTCCAAGCGGCGCCGCGTCTAAACCGTTCCCGTCCGGCGGCCTATTGGGTTGCTGGACCATTCAGGGCGGTCCGCGACGCACCTCACCCGCGCCAAGGCCCGCCGACAATTTGAACCGCTGCATAGCGAATTAGGGGAAATCCATGTCCGTCAATACGAAGAACTGGCAGGAACTCAAGAAACCCAACGCTCTCGAAATCAAGGAAGGCGGCGACAAGACCCGCAAGACGACATTCGTCGCTGAGCCGCTCGAGCGCGGCTTTGGTCTTACGCTCGGCAACGCGCTGCGCCGCGTGCTGCTTTCCTCGCTTCAGGGCGCGGCCATTACCTCGATCAAGATCGAGAATGTGCTGCACGAATTCTCTTCGCTCGCCGGTGTGCGCGAAGACGTGACCGACATCGTCCTGAACGTGAAGCAGATCGCACTCAAGATGGAAGGCGAGGGCGCCAAGCGTCTCCAACTTTCCATGACCGGCCCGGCTGAAGTGAAGGCTGGCGATATCGCTGTTACCGGCGACATCGAAGTGATGAACAAGGACCTGGTCCTGTGCCATCTCGATGAAGGCGCGACGCTCAACATGGAGCTGACCGCTGACGTTGGCAAAGGCTACTCGCCTGCGGTTCAGAATCGCCCGGTCGATGCGCCGATCGGCCTGATCCCGATCGACTCGCTGTATTCGCCTGTTCGCCAGGTGAGCTACAAGGTCGAGAATGCCCGTGTTGGTCAGGAGCTTGACTACGACAAGCTCTCGCTGACTGTCGAAACCGACGGCACTGTCACCCCTGAAGACGCCGTGGCTTACGCTGCGCGTATCCTGCAGGATCAGCTGACACTGTTCGTCCACTTCGAAGATGGCATTCCGCAGCCGCAAAGCGCGATGATCGGCCAGGCCGCTCAACCGCAAGAAGACGATGCGAACCAGCTCAACCGTTACCTGCTCAAGAAGGTCGACGAGCTGGAACTGTCGGTGCGTTCGGCAAACTGCCTCAAGAACGACAACATCATCTATATCGGCGATCTGGTGCAGAAGACCGAAGCCGAGATGCTGCGCACACCGAACTTCGGCCGCAAGTCATTGAACGAGATCAAGGAAGTTCTCTCCAGCATGGGTCTGCGCCTCGGCATGGACATTCCGGGCTGGCCGCCAGAGAACATCGAAGAGATGGCCAAGAAGCTCGAACAGGAGTTACTGGGTTAGGAATTGTGAGTCCTCGCGAAAGCGGGGACCTCCATCGGGCTTGTGCTCGGTTGACGGAGGCTCCCGCTTTCGCGGGAGTTCACAAAACGGGAAGGGCGGCCCCTTAAGTCGCCAGTACCGGGCTACCTCATACGGGCCCATTACGAACGAAGCGCTGATCCCTTCAGGAAAAGTGGGAACCGGTTTTCCGCCCGGAAGGGTCAGCCAGAAAGAGAAACGAATATGCGTCACGGAATTTCGCAGCGTAAGCTGAGCCGTAAATCGGGCCACCGTAAGGCCCTGTTCCGCAACATGGCGGCTGCTCTGATCAAGCATGAGCAAATCCAGACCACTTTGCCAAAGGCGAAGGAACTGCGCCCTTACATCGAGAAGCTGGTTACGCTGGCAAAGCGTGGCGGCCTTTCAAACCGTCGCCTGGCGCAGAGCCGCCTGCTCGACGAAACCCAGCTGAAGAAGCTGTTTGACGTTCTGGCCGAGCGTTACAGCGACCGTGAAGGTGGCTACACCCGCATCATCAAGGCTGGATATCGTGCCAGCGACAGCGCGCAGATGGCGATCATCGAATTCGTAGAGCGCGACGAAGATGCCAAGGGCCAGGATAGCGGCCCCGTCATGAATGACGAATACGAAGAAGAAGACGCGTAAACTTATTCAATCGGTGAGCTCCCGCGCAGGCGGGAGCCTCTTACAAGATTGCACAAGATCCCCGCCTACGCGAGGATTCGCAACGATAAAGGGCTGGCGGAGTAATCCGCTGGCCCTTTTTCTTTTGTGCTGGTGTGCGTAGTGTCACGCATATGAGAACATTGCCTTTGGCGGCTGCAGTCGCCGCGCTCGCTATCGCTGCCGTCTCTTCGCCAGCCACCGCTCAATCCGCGCAAGAGCGATTGGACGCACGCTATGACCGCGCGTTGGTTGCGGGTTACAAAGCGCTGATGCTGTGCAGCGCGATTGGCAATGCCGAGGCGAATGGTGCGACGCGGACACCCGAAAGCGTTCACGAGTGGGAGCTGACAGGGATTTACCCGAAACTCGATCCAATCATTCGCGATTTGCCGTATGAAATCGTGCGTCGGCCCAGTGGCCAGATCGCGCATGTGCAGGTCGAATGGGACGAGGCGATGCCTGATCGTGTCGCGGCATTTTATGGGCCGGATTATGGCTGCTCGATCCTGCCGACCGGTGCTGCAGAAAATTCTAGCGAGCCAGAGCGGGAGATCTCCATCGGGTCCGTTAGTTCGCCAAGGTTGATGCCGCCGCAAAACCTATTTGCCGAAGGCATGCTCGGCGAGGCTGGTGAAGTGCTTTCTGATAAGGCATTTGACGGGACCTATGGTGAAGGCACCAGAACAACGGCGGTGCTCGTTCGGCAGAACGGCGATCGCATGTTCGAATATTATACATCGCATATCGGCCCTAACGTTCCCCAACGCACGTGGTCGGTAGCCAAGAGCATCGCCGCCACTCTGGTTGGAGCGGCTGTTCAGCGCGGTGAGCTGGATATGAGTGCCTCAGCCGGACTTGGCTTGGATGAAAACGATCCGCGCCGGGCTATTACCATCGACCACGCGCTCCGGATGGCATCAGGTCGCTATTCCGACACGCCGGGCAATCGCACCGACCCGCTTTATTGGGGCGGGATCACCGTGGATGAGCGGGCGCAAAACTGGCCGTTAGTGAACCAGCCAAACACCCTGTACCGATATGCCAACAATGATACGCTGGCCGCCGTGCAAGCCATGGAGGAGACCTTCAAGTCTCACCCGCCAACCGAGTTATTCGCCAAGCTAGGTATGCGGCACACAGTTGCGGAAACCGACTGGCAAGGCAATTATGTTCTCTCAAGCCAGGTTTGGTCGACCGCGCCCGATTTAGCGAAGCTCGGCCAGCTCTACCTGAATGA
Source organism: Pseudomonadota bacterium (assembly GCA_038529875.1). Classification (GTDB taxonomy): domain Bacteria; phylum Pseudomonadota; class Alphaproteobacteria; order Sphingomonadales; family Sphingomonadaceae; genus Erythrobacter. Next base: position 4,204 of record JBCBDF010000049.1, read on the forward strand.
CGGCATGTGGAATGGGGAGCGCATTCTGCCGGAGAACTGGCGCGAATATGTCTCGGACCCCTCAGGCCCTCAGCCAGAGGGCACGGATTGGGGGTATGGCGCGGGGTGGTGGACCTTCAAACGGCCAGAGGGCAATTCCTTCGAGGGCATTCCTGATGACGCCTTCGCGGCGCGCGGCAATCGCGGGCAATATGTCGTCGTCGTGCCGAGCCGCAATGTCGTGATCGTGCGGCGCGGGGAGGATATGGTCGGCACGCGCTTTGACATTGCCGCTTTCACCCGTGATGTGCTGGCTGCGCTCGATTGATTTGGGACAGGCCGCGACGTTCAGATACATGTGTTCAGATAAAATGCGACTTTTCTGAACATCCGCTGCAAGAGGCCTTCAGGCTCCGGGCAGAGCGAATCATCCATAAGGACATCGAAGCCGGGACATCCCGTTCCGGTTCGAACCCGAGGATGAGACCCCCATGACGAAGCATTCCAACACTTTGGCCAAGACTTTGGCAAAGGGAACGCTCGGGACTGTCGCGGCAGGCGCGATGGCCCTGGCAACAGCAGCTCCGGCACAAGCTCGCGACTATGACAACAAGATTGATGCCGGCGACGTGATCGCCGGTGCTCTGATTATCGGTGGCATCGCCGCTGTGGCCGGAGCCTTCGACAAGAAGGACCGCTATGACTATCGCGACAGCCGCTATGACCGCAAATATCGCGATCGCGGATATGATCGCGGCTACAACAATCGCGCTAACTACGGCTATAATCGCGGCAATCCGCGCCGCGCGGTCGAGCGTTGTGTTCGCACCGCGGAGCGCCAGGCGCGCCGATTTGGCGGCTTCCGCTATGCCGATGTGACCGATATTCGCGACGTCGATCGGACCCGCTACGGCTACCGCATCAAGGGCCGGATCGTGGTCGAGGGCGGACGCGGATATGGCCGCCGTTATTCGGATCGCGGCAGGTTCACTTGCTACGTCGAGCGTGGCAATCGCCCGCAGGTCAACTTCCGCAAGATCCGCGGCCTGCGTTGATCCCACGCTGATTGACAAGTAGACTGACCACCAACGCAAACGGGCGGTTCAGGCGAGTGTAAGCCTGGACCGCCTAAGCGCGTATTCATATCGGAGCGATTGGTGGCCGCTCGCCTGGAACAGGAGGGACCCTAATGGCCAAACCGAAAACTCTGACGAAAAGCGTGGGCGCGCTCGCCGGAATGGCTGCAGCATGCGCCATGGCGGCATCGCCCGCCTCCGCCGCTGAATTGCCAACTTCCGCCGCGCCAATAAGCCTGACCAGCGGCGTGTTTGAGAGCGATCCGGTGTTCGACATCTTCACGCACGAGGCTGAGACTGCCGAGCATCATCGCTATCGCCGGTATCGCGGCTATCGCCGTGGATGGCGCCGCCATCGCCGGGTCGATGCGGGCGATGTGGTTGCGGGCGTGCTGATCCTGGGCGGGATTGCCGCAATTGCCAGCGCGGCCTCGAACAATAAACGCGAACGCCGTGACCGCGATTATGACTACCGCGATCGGGATTATCGTGATCGGGACCGTCGCGGGGATCGCCGAAACGACCGCCGCTATGATGGCGGATCGGGCATCGACAGCGCCGTGTCGCAATGCGTCAACCGGATCGAGCGCGACGTGCGTGTGGATGCCGTAGACAGCGTGGATCGCACGGGTGAGGGTTGGCGCGTGCAGGGCTCGCTCTACGATGGCGAGCGCTTCACTTGCCGGATCGGCAATGATGGCCGGGTCGAAGGCGTCGATTATGGCGGCGGTTTCTCCGGCGTGTCCGCCGATGGAGTGCCCGTCGTTGGGGTTGCGGACGGCCAGTTGAGCGATGATCGCTACGCACAGGCTCGCCGCCGGAAAGAAATGGCGCGGCCCGGTGTCACTTACACCGCGACCCCTGTGCGGCCTACGCCAGAGACTTCGGCTGAGCCGGCCTATCCCGGCGGGCCGCTTCCAGGCGAACAGATTGACGGCGATCTCGGCGGATAATCGCTGCGCGAATTAGCGAAGAAATCCGGGGCGGGGTGGCGGGTCTACTCCGCCCCCTCTCTATCCGCTTCGCCTTGCGGCACGCTCGCATCCTGCCTGTCGCGATAAGACGGCAGTGAGATATGCCACACCACCGCGGCAGCGCGCAGAGCATAGCCCGCGGCAAAGGCAACTCCCCAGATCGCAAGATCGGGCAGGCCGACCATCGGCGCGAGCAGCATCCCAATGACCGTCAGGGTCGCGCTGAGCGCGGCGGCGGTGACATACAGTTCCGGCCGCATGATGATAGAGGGGCGTCCCGCCACAACATCGCGAATAATTCCGCCAACGCAGCCGGTAATGATCCCCATCAGCGCGGCGGGGATGGGCGGAATACCGTATGCGGTCGCTTTCGCTGCGCCCAGAACGGCATAAGCGGCCAGCCCCGCACCATCGGCGAAGTCGAGCAGCCTGCCCTCCCAGATGCGGGTTGGGGTGAACCACGCGAGCAGTGCCGTACCGAGGCAAATCGCCGCCACCCACGGGTCGGTAATCCAGAACACCGGCGCACCGATCAACAGGTCGCGCACCGTTCCTCCGCCGACTCCGGTGACGAGCGCGAAGAAGGCCATGGTGACGAAGGTTTGGCGCTCTTTCGCGGCCAGCAACGCGCCGGTGAGCGCAAAGATCGCGATCCCCAGCACATCGAGGATGTCAAGCACCGGCGTCAGGATTTGCTCGTTCATGGCTGGCTGAGCACTCGGTCTGTGCTCGCGCGTGCCTTGCGGCGCCGAAACATCAGGATTGAGCCGAGCAGCGAACCGATCAAGCCTAGCGCCGCGAACAGGATCAGGATCGGATGGCTTGTGTCTTCCCGCTCGGAAAGGTCCATGATGTGCAGGCCCCACATGAAATCGAACCAGCGCCACCAGCTGGTGCGCACTGCCTCGATCTCACCGGTGTTGCGCCCGATATAGACATTCGCGCCGTCCTCCAGCGCGACCTGCCATACCGGCATTGGTCGGCGGAAGTCGAACGGCACTTCGTTTGCCTCGAAGAAGGTGACTGAGCGCACTTTATCTCCACCCACGATCCGATCAGCCACGATGGCGCGCGCTTGCGCGCTGTCGAGCGGAGCGATGGCCTCTCCGGTGGTCATATCTACCCGCGAGACCGAGCCATCGAGCGCAGTGAGGATCGCGACTGCGCGGCCATCCTGCATGATTGCCCGCATTTCTTTCAGCGCGGTGTCAGCATTCGCCAACTCACTGTCGGGCAGGATCAGGGGTTGCTCAGGCACTTCCACCCGCAAATGATTACCGCGCACTTCCTCGATTGGCTTGGCGACCATGAACAGGCCCGTCGCGGTCCACATCACAATCGGCACGCCAACCAACCAGCCCAACCAGATGTGCCATTTGGCAAAACGCTGCATCCAGCTTTTGCGCGCCATGTGCGTTTCCTTTTCGCGAGTGATCCCGGGTGCTGGCCTTAGCCGTGCAGGATTTCGCCTATGGCCTTGGCCGCGTGGATGCAATCGAGATCGGCCCAGCGCGGCCCGATCACTTGCATACCGCAGGGCAGGGTCGCGCCGCGATCCACGCCCGATCCGATGGGCAGGACGGTTGCGGGCAGGTTGGGGAAGGTTGCGAGGCCCGCCCAGGTAAGCGCCGCGCCGCCGGGAATATCCTGTCCGTTCACATGCACTGTGCCATCGAACACCGAGCCTGAGACATGCGGCACGGCCAGCACAGGCGCAGGCGGGGCGAGGACGAAATCATAGGTCTCAAACAAACGTTCCCACGCCAGCTCATTACGTGCCTGCGCATCGAGCAGGTTGAACCAGTCGGTCGCGGTTGCGCGCTTGCCATTGGGCGCCGGGGCTCCGCGCGCCAACGCGATGTTCATCATCCGCAGATAGTCCGCCTGCTGCGCCTCAAGGTCGGGCACAAGGTCGCTAGTCGGGTCGATCTGCACACCTGCCGCTTCCAAGGCGCTGAGCGCAGCCTCGGTCGGAGTGCGCACGCTCTCGTCGATCGGGCCGCCAGGAAATTCGAGCAGCGCGAGCATGCGGCATTGCTTGAACGGTTTGGCATTCTCGCGCAGCGGCATTTGCGCACCGATCCGCATCAGCGCCGCGAGATCATCGGCATTGCGCGCGAGTGGCCCCGCGATGGAGAGCGCGCTGTCGTGGCCGTCCTTGCCATTCATCGCCGGGTGGTCATGGCCGTGCTTGCTGACGAGGCCCCAGCTGCTCTTATGCCCCCAAACGCCGCAGAAATGCGCCGGAACCCGAACCGAGCCGCCAATGTCAGTGCCGAATTCGCACGGCACCATTCCGCTTGCGACCACGGCGGCTGACCCGCCGGATGAGCCCCCGGGCGAGCGGGCATGATCGTGCGGATTGTTGGTGCGACCATAAACCGGGTTGTTCGATTGCCAATCGGTCAGATCAGGTGGGACGTTCGATTTGCCGATGATAATCGCGCCCGCCGCCTTCAACTGCGTGACCAGCTTGGCATCGCGCTTGGCAATATTGCCAACGTATTGCTTGTGCCCCCAACAGCTTTGGAGCCCGGCAACGTCGAAGCTTTCCTTGATCGTCATCGGCACGCCGAACAGCGGCTGATCATCGCCTGGTGTCTGGCCATCGAGCGCACGCGCAGTCTCGGTCGCTCGCTCGAAATCCGGCACGGCCAGCGCGTTCACATGCGCATCGAAATGCTCGATCCGCGTGATCGCAGCATCCACCGCTTCCGCCGGGCTCAGCTCGCCTGCGCGAATGGCAGCAGCGGTCTCGAGCGCGCCCGGTTTGTCGGTCAGTGTTGGGTAGGCCACTGGTTTTCTCCCTGTTAGCCGAGCCTTATACAATTAAAGCGATGCGAGAAAGCGGTCCTCTGCATCGTAGTCGAACAGGTCCCACGGATAGGCGGCGAGCTGCGGGAAGGTGGCGCGCCAGTCGTGTGGCGGATCGTCTCTAAGGTGGAAGAGGCCCGCATGCGTGGAATCTGCGTAGGTATGGATGCCCGTGAAGCCGGATGCGCGCGCTTTCTCACTTGAGACCAGAAAGGGCAGTGGCACGGACCAAGGCGTGCGCCCGATTGCGCTGTCGGGATATCCTTCGACTGGAATCCATTCGGACTCTTGACCGAAAAGCGCGGCGATACTCTGTCCGATTTGGAGCACGGATGGCGCGTCCTCATCTCCCAGATTGACTATGCCTCCTAAAGAATGGTCGGCGGCGTGGACGGCAAATTCGCCGATCATGCGGGCGGATGTGGTGTGGAAACGGCTCTCACCCCGGTTGGCGAGGGGAATGTGAGTTCGGCCATCGATCAGCCTTTTGACAAACCACCATTCGCGCAGGTGACGGCTCCATAGGCCATGGATCGCGCATGGCCGCAAGGTCGTCGCACGGTCTCCGAACATCTCCCGCGCCTTGTTCTCCATCCGCACTTTGCGCGTCGAGTACGTCTCAGGTCCGGGTGCTACGGTGGATTGATCTTCGGTTATCGGACCATCGAATTCTGGAAAACCGTTTTGGGCGGCTTCATCCAGCGTGCGGCCCTGATCATCGCAATAAACGCTGGCCGATGAGATGACGATTAGCCTTCCGATCTTTTCCGGATCGTAGCGCGCGATGTCGTCCTCATCGAAGGCGATGGTGTCGAGCACAACGTCCGCTTCGGGCGCCGGGTTCTCTCCCAACACGTGTTGCTCAAAGCGGACATCGCGTTGCAGCCAATCGGGCCGCGTGCGTGCATAGACCGTCACGTCCCAATCGTTCCAGAGGAACGCGTCGCTTGCGGCGTACCCAATCTGACCCGCTCCGATAATCGCAACAGAACGGGTCATTCAGGTCTCCTCATTCCTCGGCGATCCCCCGCGCGGGCGGGGGTCTCTAACCGGCAGCGCCAAGCTGATGGAGGCTCCCGCCTGCGTGGGAGATCACAAGTGATCACATATGGATCGGCTTGCCTTGCACCGCCATCGCCGCTTCCTTCAGCGCTTCGGCGTGGGTCGGGTGAGCGTGGCAGGTGTAGGCGATGTCCTCCGACGTTGCGCCGAACTCCATTGCCTGCGCCGCCTGCGCGATCATCGTCCCGGCCAGGCTCGCGACGATATGCACGCCCAGCACGCGGTCGGTTTCCGCATCGGCGACGACTTTGACAAAGCCATCGGTGTCGCGGTTTGCCTTGGCGCGGCTGTTCGCCATCATCGGGAACTTGCCGACCTTCACTGTATGCCCGGCTTCCTTGGCCTCCGTCTCGGTCATGCCGACATCGGCGAATTCCGGCATGGTGTAGACCACGCCGGGAATCACATTGTGATTGACGATGCCGGTCTGGCCCGCGACGTTTTCAGCGCAGGCAATGCCTTCATCTTCCGCCTTGTGCGCGAGCATGGGGCCGGGCACGCAATCGCCGATCGCCCACACGCCGTCGACCTTGGTGCGGAAATCGTGATCGATATCGATCTGGCCGCGCTTGTTGAGCTCCAGCCCGATGGCATCGATGTTGAGTCCTTCCACATTCGGGCGGCGCCCGATGGAGACGAGAACGTGGCTGGCCTTGATCGTCTGTTCGTCACCACCGGCGGATTTCTCAACCGTCAGCGTCACGGTCTTGCCGCGTGTACTAGCGCCCGTGACCTTGTGGCCGAGCATCAGCTCCATGCCCTGCTTTTTGAAGATCTTGCCCGCTTCCTTGCGCACATCGGCGTCCATCCCGGGGAGCAGCTGGTCGAGGAATTCGACCACGGTGACTTTCGCGCCCAAGCGACGCCAGACAGAGCCCAGCTCCAAGCCGATCACGCCGCCGCCGATCACGACGAGGTGCTCTGGCACTTCTTCCAGCTCCAGCGCACCGGTGGAATCGACGATGCGTTTCTTGTCATTGTCGACCTCTACGCCGGGCAGGGGAGTGACGCTGGACCCGGTTGCGATCACGATGTCTTTTGCGGTGTGCTTTTCTCCGCCGACAGTAATGGTGTGCGCGTCTTCGAAGGCGGCATGACCCTTGATCCAGGTTACTTTGTTCTTCTTGAACAGGAATTCGATCCCGCCCGTCAGCTCACTCACGGCTTTCGTCTTTTCAGCCATCATCTTGGTGAGATCGAGGTCAGGCTTGGCCGTGATCCCCCAAGTTGCGAAATGGCCACCCTCAGCCTCTTCGAACAATTCGGAACCATGCAGCAGCGCCTTGGAGGGAATACATCCGACATTGAGGCAGGTGCCTCCCAGTGTCTCGCGGCTTTCGACGCAAGCCGTCTTCAAGCCCAGCTGCGCGGCGCGGATAGCGCCAACATAGCCGCCGGGACCGGCACCGATGAAAATGACATCGTAATCGTAATTCTCGGCCATCAAATAACTCCGCTCATCCTGAGCTTGTCGAAGGATTGTCCTTCACTTGGGGTTTGTCGCCGCAAAGAAAAGGGCAGGGCTTCGACAAGCTCAGCCCGAACGGCGAGAGGTTCGGTTGTTACAAATCAATCAGCATCCGGGTTGGATCTTCGATCGCTTCCTTGATGATCTTGAGCGCAGTCACAGCCTCGCGTCCATCGACCAAGCGGTGATCATAGGACAGCGCGAGATACATCATAGGGCGGATTACGACTTCGCCATTCACCGCAACCGGGCGATCCTCGATCCGGTGCAGGCCGAGTACGGCGCTCTGCGGTGGATTGATGATCGGGGTCGACATCAACGATCCGAACACGCCGCCATTGGAAATGGTGAAGGTGCCGCCGGTCATGTCGTCCATGGTCAGCGTGCCTTCCTTGGCGCGCTTGCCATAATCGGCGATGTCCTTCTCGATTCCCGCAAAGCCCTTCTTATCGCAGTCGCGCACGACCGGAACGACCAGGCCATTCGGCGCGCTGACGGCGACCGAGATGTCGACATAGTCGTGATAGACGATTTCATCGCCCTGGATGTAGGCGTTGACTGAGGGGACGTCTTTCAGCGCGAGGCAGGCAGCCTTTGCGAAGAAGCCCATGAAGCCCAAGCGGATATCGTGCTTCTTGGCGAACATGTCCTTATACTTGGTGCGCGCCTCGATGACTGCGCTCATGTCGCAATCGTTGAAAGTGGT
>JBCBDF010000050.1:0-12267 GCA_038529875.1 Pseudomonadota bacterium
AACATCAATGCCCGCATTTACCGGGTCGGCACGTTCAAATCCGCAGTCGAGCCCTATTCGCGCAGCTCCATGTCGGATGAGGCCCGCGAAAACATCTCTGGGCTCTTGGGTGCATTGTGGGAAGAGTGGCAGGCCAATGTGAAGAAAGCACGGCCATCGCTTGAAATCGAACAGGTCACAGGCGATCCGGTCGAATGGATCACATCTGCCAATGGCGATCTGGCCGAGGCGGCACTTGCGGCCGGTCTTGTCGACAAACTGGGTGACCGCGTTGCCTTTGGTGAACGCGTGGCCGAGCTGGTCGGTGAGGACCCGTGGAGCGATGCGCCAGGCGCCTATGCCACGAGCGAATACGCCCCCTTCCTCGCTGACAGCGCGCCATCTACCTCGGGCAAGGCCATCGGTGTTGTCACGGTAGCTGGTGTAATCGTCGACGGCGATGCCGGACCGGGTTCAGCAGGTGGTGAGCGGATCGCCGGCATCCTCGATGAGGCGCTCGATGATGAGCTAGCCGGTTTGGTCGTACGCGTTGATTCCCCCGGCGGCTCGGTGCTGGCCTCGGAAGAAATTCGCCGCGCAATCGATCGCTATCGGGCGAAGGAAATCCCGGTCGCAATCTCATTTGCCAATGTGGCCGCCAGCGGCGGCTATTGGGTCGCAACCGCGGGAGATCGCATCTTCGCTCAGCCCGAAACGATCACCGGCTCGATCGGCGTGTTCGCTGTGCTGCCCACATTTGAAGGTGCGGCAGCGGAGCTGGGCGTGAATGCCGATGGCTATCGCACCACGCCATTATCAGGCCAACCCGACCTGATCGACGGCTTTACGCCAGAAATCGACGCGATCCTTCAAGCATCGGTTGGCAACACTTACACGGATTTTCTCGACCGAGTCTCAGCAGCGCGCGCAATGACAAATGAGCAGGTCGATCAAATCGCACAGGGCCGTGTTTGGGATGGAGGCACGGCGCGTCAACTCAAACTCGTCGATCAATTCGGCGGTTTGGAAGAAGCCTTGGCATGGGCAGCTGGCGAAGCGGGCCTTGAGGAAGATGGCTATCACGCGCGCTTCCTGGGCGCAGGCACAAACCAGTACGATTCCCTGATCAGGCAATTGCTGAGCGGATCCGAAACCGAGACGACAGCACAACGTGGCGGCGATCTGTTCGCGATGGCCGCGCGCCAGCGCAATGTGCTGCTGTCGCAAATCTCGCGCGACATTACGCGGCTTTCCGGCACAAGCGGGGTTCAGGCCTATTGCCTCGAATGCCCATATGAAGGCGGGGCCCAGACGAGCGCAGATGGTGCACAAGCATTGGCGCTCCTTCGGTCATTGGTTGCTGACTGATCAGTCTGGGAGGCGAGCAAGCGATCATCCGCTTGCCAAGGGCGTGCGCGCCGCGTAATGGCGCGCTCCTGTCTTGTTCGGCTGACTTGGTCGCCGGATTGGATGGGCGCGTAGCTCAGTGGTAGAGCACACCCTTCACACGGGTGGGGTCGCAAGTTCAATCCTTGCCGCGCCCACCATTTGCGGGGCGGCTTGAGTGATGGCCCCCGACACGCACGCCGATTCCATCTCCGCCCGCGGCATAGTCGCTTCGGTATGGTCAGGCGCTTTTCGCCAATGCCTTGCCAGCGCTGTTTGCCACAGCACCAAGGCCGAACAGCATCGCAAGCAGCCAGACGACAAGACCCACGAGCGGGATCAGCGTAAGCGCAAAAATGACGAGCGCGCCCAGACCCGGCCACAGCAGTCGCGCGCCGATGCCAGTTGCCGCTTCCTTGTTGCTGGTGAGCAATCTGCGCGCGCCATCACCTGCAAAGTAGGCCGTGGTAGCCAGTGCAATGGGCGTAATGGCAATGCTGGCCGTGAACAGGAGCACGGCAACCGGCACCCCAACTACGGACCAAACCATGACAATACCCAGAACCGGCACGATCACCGCGATTAGCAGTCCGAGCCCCAGGCTCTTCCATGGCTGTTCCTGCATCATGCGCGATGTCGCCCGCATCAGCCCCGGAGCAGCAAAAACAAGCGCGATCACCACCACAAAGTAGCTGACCAGGATCGACAGGCCGAGCATGAGAAAGAATCCTCCTGCTCCCTTGCTTAAGTCCTCAACGGCATAGGTTTCGCTGACCGGCAAGATACGGGTTTCGCCCTCGACAACCGCCCCAGGCTGGATCTCCAGCTTGTCGCTGCGATACTCCAGATCACCGGCAATCCGGGCATTTGGGCCGATCTCGACATTATCGGCGGTCAGCCTGACATTGCCGCCCACAGCCGAATTCAAAACGACATTGTCGCTCATCACCCTAAGATCGCCAGGAATTGGGGCATTAATTCTGGCGCTGCCCCCGGCAAGCACCGCTGACCCGCCGATTGTGAAGCCCGACCCAATGACAATTTCCCCGCCTGCAGCAACGATATCGTCGGCGACTACCCCATTCACAAAGTCAATCTCACCGCCAGCCACGATCAAATCTTCTGCGCTGGCATCCGTGATGGAGATCTCGCCGCCGGCCATGATCAGGTGATCGGCTGTGGCGCCATTCACGTCGATTGAATTACCAGCCGCAAACACATCGTCGCTCGATTTCGCGTCGAGCCGCAACTCGTCGTCAGCGGCAAAGACCATGTCATCTTCAATCTGCTGCGCCTGCTCCGGCTCACTCTCAGTCACGGGTTCCTGCGCTGAAGAAAATGTCGCACACGCAAGCAGCGTGGCCGCGACCGCGCGGATGAAAAAGCGTGGCTGCACTCGGGAATATTGCATCGTCATTTCCAGCTCCTAACAACTCACATCTGGCTAGACTGACGAGCGGGAGCCCCAGGCGACACTCGTAAAGTCCCTTAGGGAATTATCGCGATACCAGAGCTAGATATGATAACCGATGTGCGGTTGAGCTGCATGAAAGCAGTCGTAGGTAGGTGCCACGTAACCTTTAGGAGCGGGCAGTGAAGGATAGCGATCAGGCGGCGCTCGAAGTGATCGACATATACAAGTCTTTCGGGCCGCGGACCGTCCTTAATGGCTTGTCCTTGCGGATTACAACCGGAGAAATCGTTGGGCTGTTCGGCCGCGACGGAGCCGGGAAGACCATCGCCTTCTACTGCATATTGGGCCTCATGAAGCCCAGTTCCGGCAGGATCATGTGGGGCGGTGATGACATTACTCGCCTGCCCTTTTACCGCCGAGCTATCCTGGGTCTGGGCTATTTGCCAGAACAGACCTCGATCTTCCGCGGGCTGACAGTCGCGCAGAACATCGAAGTGATGCTGGAGACGGTTGAGCCGGACCCGGCAAGCCGCAAGGAACGCCTTGACCAATTGCTGACAGATTTGCGCATCAACCATCTGCGCGATGCATCTGCAAAGTCGCTTTCCGGGGGCGAGCGGCGGCGGTGCGAGGTGGCGCGAGCTCTCGCGCTGGAGCCAGCCATCATGATCCTGGACGAACCCTTTGCCGGGATCGACCCGCTGACCATCGCCAGCATCAAGGAAATGATCATGGCAATGAAGGAACGCGGGATCGGCGTATTGCTGACCGACCAGAATGTGCCCGAAATGATGGATGTGATCGAGCGCGCTTACGTGATCGATGAGGGGGCAACTATCTTCGACGGCACGCCATCAGCGATGCTGCACAACGACATTGTGATTTCACACTATCTCGGAAACCGCGACGACTAGGGCTTTGACCCTTAGCATTTCCGCTCAATGATGCATTAGCAGCGGAAGCTCCGGATTGGTGATCATGTCACGCGTCACCCCGCCAAGCAGGTTCTCTCGCAGGCGCGAGCGCCCATAGGCCCCCATCACAACGAGACCGCCTTTTCGTTCAAGCGCGGCATTGGCGATGCATTCGGCGGTGTCGAAATCGCCCTTGCGAACCTCAACAATCTCGCTCTCGATGCCGTGGCGAGACAGATATTCGGCGCCGCTGGTGGGCGGTAGATCATGCGCGCGATCCGACCGGTCTTCATCGATACTGATCAGGTGGACCGATTGGGCCCGTTGCAACAGCGGACCGGCGGCACGCAAGGCGCGCGACGCCTCGGCAGAGCCATTCCACGCGATGACTGCGGGCTTCGTGCAATCGAAGCCTTTCTGCTCATTGGGAACCACTAAAACCGGCGCCTGCGAATTTACCGCCATGTCGGCCGCCAGAGTTGAGTAATGGTTCTGCGGGGCAAATGGATCGCACGCCCCCAGCACCAACAGGTCATAGGTGTTGACGGTGCTAATGATGCGCGTGTCCGCAGGCCCCTCTGTACTAATCCAGTCCCACGCGACGTCTTCAGCTTCCAGCCGTTTCTCCCAATTCTGTTGCAGCTCTTCACCAGCCTTGCGCATTTCGGGCATGATCTGCGCAGCGGCCATCCCATACATTTCGATCGGCACACTGTAGATATACGGGATCGTCTGCAGGAAAGTGACATGGGCGTCGAAACTGCGACCCAGGTCGAGGGCCACTTGCACCCGCGCCTCTAGGCAGGGGTCATCGGCGACATGAAGCAATATCGATTTCATGGAATGCTCCTTCAGGCTGTGTTCGCTGCCGGTATGGCCGAGCCCTGCAAGGCCAGCACTAAGGACATGTCCTGAGGGACTGATGCGCCAAAGTCTTGCAGGAATTGTGCGTCGGCCCTTGCTGGCCCGAGTGCATGGGGTCGCACTTGACTACGGAAAGGGGGTGCTCCGTGATGGTGCCCTGGAAGAAAGTAAGACTGGAACTCGGGCCGACAGATGACCTGCCGACGGGGTCGGTCAGCCGCGCCTATCTCTTGCAACTGCCGCTAAGGGAGAATGGGCATATTGATGGCGTCACGCTGGGCGTTGATCCGCTGCGTGCCACTGCGAGGCGCTTCTGGACCAGTGAAGCGGATCAATCTGGATACGTAGTGCAGGCAGAGCAGCGATGGCGGCTGGTTCAACTGCGCGCGGGGTACACGCATTGGGAAATGGCATCCTTTGCCGATTGTGCCATCAATCCTGGAGAGGTGATCGAGTTCCTGGAAGCCGGGCAGTTTATCCTACCCTTCGTGGTCGCCGATATGCAGCAGCTTTGACCCACCGCGTCTAAAGGCTGTTGGATGCGCGGTTAGTCCTCGCGCTCTCCCAATCCCGCAGCAAAGGCGATGCGCAGCAGGTCCGACAGGTTGTTGACCTCCAGCTTCCGCATCAAATTGGCACGGTGAATCTCGACCGTGCGCGCACTAATACCCAGGTCATATCCGATCGTCTTGTTGGGGTAGCCCGCGACCAGGCCATTCAGAACATCACGTTCGCGCGGGGTCAGGCCATTCAAAAGCAGTTTGGCCTCTTCGCGCCTTGTGCTCTTGGCGTTGGAATTGCCAAGCTTATCGAAACCTTCTGCGACCGCTTCCAACATGGTCTCCTTGGCAAACGGTTTCTCGATAAAATCAATTGCCCCGGCCTTCATCGCTTTGACAGCGACATCGACATCGCCGTGCCCCGTCATGACGATCACGGGAAAGGGAATGCCGCGGTCCTTCAGCTCCTGCTGGACCTCCAGGCCATCCATTTCAGGCATCTGGATATCGAGCAAAACGCAGCCCGGTTCGAGCGAGCGCGATACCTTGATAAAATGCACGCCATCAACGTAGGATTCCACCGTATGGCCGGACGTTTTCAGCATGAAACCAACCGAACGGCGGACGGAATCATCATCATCCACGAGATAGATTGGATATTCAGACATCGTCGTCTCCCAGTGACGCCAAGGGTAAGGTCAGGTGAAAGGCAGCTCCGCCAAGTTCGGACGGCTTGACCCCAATCTTCCCGCCATGTGAATTGATAATGGTATGGCAAATCGACAGGCCGAGGCCCATTCCGCTCGCTTTGCTGCTGTTGAACGGGTGGAACAGCCGGTCGGCAATCTGCGGCTCAAGCCCGGGGCCGCTGTCCGCGACAATCAGCTCTACAAAGCCATCTTTGCCAGGCCTTGAACTGACCCGCAGGCGCTTGTGCGGCGAATCCAGCATCGCCTCGAGCGCATTGCGGATCAGGTTGAGTACGACCTGTTGAATCTGAACCGGATCGACCAGCACTTCGTCCAGTTCGGGGTCCAGTGTGGTCTCGAAATCCACGCCCTTGCCGTCGCCATTCATCAGGGCCAGCGCCGATGCCTCTTTAATGAGGCGCTGCAAGCTGGCGATGTGCCGCTCGGTCTCACCTCTGGATATGAAGTCGCGCAATCGATGCACGATCTGTCCGGCGCGCAGCGCCTCGTGCGCGCATTCATCCAGCGCTTCGCGAACCAGCGCCAGATTCTCCTCGCTGGGGTTTTTCAGCAAGTCGTTGGCGGAATTCGCATAATTCGCGACCGCGGTTAGCGGTTGATTGAGCTCATGTGCCAGCGAGGTCGCAAGGCTGCCCATGGAGGTAATGCGCGAAACGTGAGCGAGTTCATTTTGCAAAGTATGCAGCTCGCGCGCGGCCTCACGGCTTTCGGTCAGGTCCCGAATGAACCCGACATAGCCGACCGCGCCATCGAGCTTGATCTCGCCAAGCGAGAGGTTGATCGGGAAAGTGCTGCCGCTTCTTTGCCGCGCTGTTGTTACCCGCCCGATGCCGATGATGTGCGGAACCTTGGTATCGGCGTAACGCTTCATATGCCCGTCATGGTGTTCACGATCGGGCGACGGCATCAGCAAGCTGACATTTTCACCCAGCACTTCCTCTTCGGAATAGCCGAACATCTGCTCGGCACCCTTACTGAAAGAGCGAATAATACCTTCGTCGTCGGTTATCACCATTGCATCGGGAACGGTGTCGATCAGAGCATGCAGTTCGCCCTTTTTCGCGAAAAGCGTAAACAGCTGCCTCACGGGCGCAGAAGTTTTTGTATTTCCGATAAAACCCACCATCGATGTGTCGAAATACTAGCCCTCTCGGAGAGCATACGTTCATTTACGCATTAAATGCGAGTCCAATTTGCGGCCAAAAACCAGCAATGGCGCGAATCCTTATCATAGACGGGCATCCAAGCTCCGACCGCAACCATTATGTTCACGCGCTGGCATCTGCCTATCGCGAAGGTGCTGAAATTGCGAACGAAGTGCGCAGGATCGACATTGCCAAGCTCGACTTTCCGTTGCTGCGCGATCCGGAAGACTGGAATCAAAACAATCTGCCAGCCGACCTGGGTTCCGCTCAGGACAAGATCGCATGGGCCGATCATGTGGTGCTGCTCTACCCAATATGGCTGGGCGATGTGCCCGCCGCGCTGAAGGCGTTTCTCGAGCAAGTCGCCAGGCCCGGATTTGCCCTTGAAGAACGTGAGAATGGAACTTTCAAGAAACTGCTGAAAGGCAAGTCGGCGCATGTGATCGTAACCATGGGCATGCCCGCGCCGATCTATCGCATTGTCTTTCGCGCTCACAGCGTGAAGAGCCTGAAGCGCAACATCCTGCAGTTTGTCGGGTTCAACCCGGTGCGGACTACCCTGATCGGCCATGTTGGGCGCAGCGCCGATTATCGCAAGAAGTGGCTTCAGAAGGTGGAGAAGCTTGGACGCCGGGGCCGATGAAAATGCGCCGCTACGTCATGTCCAAACCCACTGTCCAAGCGAGAGTCACGTTTATGGCCTTTACGCGTCGTCTTTACCTTGGCTTATTGTTGGCTTTTGTTGCTACCTTTCCCGCCAATGCCGCGCCGACTTGGACGGCGGAGCAGGCGGAAATCCTGAAAGGTTGGATTGAGCGTGCGGAAGATGAGGCAATCGAACTGCCTCAGACACGCGCAATTCAGCTGCGCGCGGCGATATATGCGGGCGATCCCGAGACGCTCGATACGGTGGCACGGGACGCAGCGCTTGAACTGATGCGGGCATGGCGCGGGCAGTGTTGCGGCGACCGACGACCAAGGTGGTGGCATATCGACGGTTCGATGCCGGATGCTCGTTTGGAGGAAGGCCTCGAACAGGCATTGTTCACGAACAGTCTGGATCCTTTCCTGCGATCCATCCGCCCATCTCACCCCTATTATTCAGCCTTGGCCGAGGCGTATGCGCGAGAAACAGAGCCGGTTCGACGCGAGGTGATAGCCAAAAACCTTGCCCGCTGGCGGTGGCTGCCGGCCCAGCTTGGCGAACGCTACCTGCTGGTCAACATTGCCGCGCAAAAGCTGTCGCTCTGGGAGCGCGGTACGATGGTCCTGGAATGGCGGGTCATCATCGGGAAACCAGTGACCCGAACCCCGGTCTTCACCACCGAAGTGACCGGGATCGTGCTCAACCCCTGGTGGGAGATCCCCGCCAGCATCGCCGCCGAAGGCATTGCGAGCTTCGTGCGGCGCAGCCCGTCGGCCGCCCGCGCAAGGGGTTATATCTATCAGAACGGGCGGTTTCGCCAGATGCCCGGCGATAACAACGCATTGGGCCGCATGAAGCTGGTCATGCCCAACCCCTACAGCGTATTCCTGCATGACACATCCAACCGCGAGCTGTTTTCGGAAACCCGGCGCGCGTTCAGCCACGGCTGCATCAGGGTCGATCGCGCCCTAGAATTTGCCTCCGTGCTCTTGAATGACGAGGAGTGGAACATCGCCGCCATCGAAGCGCAGGTGGCGACCGACAAAACCAAGACGGTGCCCTTGACCGCTCCGGTTCCGCTTTATGTCACCTATTTCACGGCAGAGCCCGCCTCCGATGGCCCTACCCCCGGTGGTAATGTCCGTTTCTTCGAGGACATTTACGGCCGCGATGGTGTGAGCCTGCCGCCCGATGACGAGCAGCTCTCTACGGAGGTTTACGGATCGCAGAGCCCGTCGGGATCGGTCAATCTCGAAGCCATCACAGGAGCCGCTTCATGTCTGAGCTAGTTTCGCAATCCTCCAAAGACCCTCAATCGCGAGAAGGCTCGCTGCCGATGCGCTTCTCAAACAGAGACGCAGAGCGGGAATGGAGCGGCCCTGTGGTCACCCAAGCGGGCATGAACCTGTTGATCAGGCCGGCGTCGCCTGCCGATCATGATGCGCTGCAGAGCTTCTTCGAGCAAGTCTCGCGCGAAGACCTCTATTTCCGCTTTCTCTCCGGCATCAGGCACGTCGATGAAGCTCGCTTACAACATATGCTGCGTGACGATGAAGACAGAAGTATCGATTTTCTGGCTCTCGACCCTGACAGCGGAGAAATCCTCTCCAGCGCCATGCTGGCTTCCGGCGAGACATTCGAGACAGCGGAATTTGCGGTCGTCACGCGCCAGGATATGAAGGGACGAGGCATCAGCTGGGCATTGCTCGATCACGCAGTCCGCTACGCCAAGGCGATGGGCATCACAAAAGTCAGCTCGCTCGAAAGCGCGAGCCAGGCGGGGGCTTTGCGATTGGAACGCGAAATGGGCTTCACGACACGCTCATGCCCCGACGATGCGACTTTGATGTTAGCGGAAAAGACCCTTTGATTTCATGACGGGCGATTTGGCCGCGCCTGCTGCCGATTGGCATACGCTGTCGGCACCCGAAGCGCTGGCCGCGCAAAACGTCACCCCAGACGGATTGTCGTCCGGCGAAGCGCAGGACCGACGAGAGCAGTTCGGTCCCAACGTCCTGCCCGAAACCGCAATAAAGGGGCCATTGCTGGTCTTCCTGCGCCAGTTCCGCAATCCGCTCATATACCTGTTGCTGTTCGCCGGGATCCTATCGCTGGTGATTGGGGACCGCTGGGATGCCGTGTTTATTTTCGGAGTGCTGTTCCTCAATGCAGCGATCGGCGCATTTCAGGAGATCAAGGCCGATGCCAGCGCGCGGGCATTGCGATCACTGGTCCCCCAAACGGCGCGAGTGCGCCGGGATGGCAGTGTTCTGGAAATCGCCTCTGAAGAGATTGTGCCGGGCGACCTTGCCGAGCTCGAAAGCGGGATGCGGATCACCGCAGATATGCGATTGATCGAGGCAGTCGGTCTGGAAATCGACGAGTCCACGCTAACCGGTGAATCCCTACCGGTGCACAAGCAGGCAGAGCTGATATTCGACGCAGAAATCCCGGTCGCTGATCGGGCAAACATGCTGCACGCCGGGTCGGGGATTGTCGAAGGGCGCGCGCTTGCTCTTGTCACCAGCACCGGTTCAGCCACGCAGCTGGGAGCGATCAACCGCACCTTGAGCGAGGCAGGCGCGAGTGCGGCGGCCACTCCGCTGGTACGGCGCATGGCCACTCTCGCCCGGCAAATCGCCATTATCGCGGTCACTCTGATTTTCGTGCTCGGCGCGGTGCTGGCCCTGCAAGGAGAGGGGTGGCGCGAAATAGTGCTGCTTTCAATCGCGCTTGCCGTCGCCGCGATTCCGGAGGGGTTGCCCGTCGCGGTCACTGTAGCACTGTCGGCGGCGGCCAGCCGCATGGCGCAGCGCAATGTGATCGTCCGGGCATTGCCTGCGGTCGAGGGGCTTGGCGCCTGCACCCTGATCGCCAGCGACAAGACTGGCACGCTCACTCTCAACCGGTTGACGGTGCAGCGTGTGGTGCTGCCCGACGCGCGGATGATTGAGCGTGCGCAGTGGCGTGAAGGCAAAGCGGACGAGGCTTTGCGCGAGCTGGGTATCGCAGCGGGCCTATGCAACGAATCCAAGATCACCGACGGCGGCGGCGCAGTCGGCGATGCCGTCGATGTGGCCCTAATCGAATTTGCCCGCGAGGCCGGCGGCGAGATGGACCGCATTCAAAGTGCGCCGCGATTGTCCATTATTCCCTATGAGCCTGCGCTACGCTTTGCCGCGGTAGAGGCGGAATGGGATTCTCAGGCAATCACGATTGTCAAAGGCGCGCCTGAGACGATCCTGCCGATGTGCCGCAATGCCGAATCCCAGGCTCAGGACATTCCCGACCAGCTGGCGGCTCAGGGGTATCGCGTGCTCGCCTTGGCCAAGCGGTCTGACCTCACATCGGACGGTCCTATCCGCAATCATCTCAAGAACCTCGATCTGCTCGGTTTTGTCGGTTTGACCGATCCGCTGCGGCGCGGTGTGATCGAGGCTGTGGCGAAGTGCCGAGAGGCCGGCATCGCGGTGGCCATGATCACTGGCGATCATCCGGCGACGGCGCTTGCGATTGCTCGACAGCTGGGAATGGCGGTCGATGATGATAGTGTGGTTACTGGCGGGGAACTCGCCCAGCTTAAAGGTGATGAGCACGCATTTGCGCAAGGCGTGCTTGGCAAGACCGTGTTTGCTCGCATCGAGCCGGAACAGAAGCTCAAGATCGTGCGCGCGTTTGAACAATCGGGCCAGACCGTTGCGGTCACCGGGGACGGGGTTAATGACGGGCCTGCCTTGCTGATGGCCGATATTGGGATCGCGATGGGCCGAGGCGGCACCGATGTGGCGCGCGGGGCGGCCGATCTGGTGCTCGCTGACGACAATTTCGCGACAATCGTAGCCGGGGTTGAGGAAGGCCGCGTGACCTTCGCCAATATCCGCAAAATCGTGCTGTTCAT
The DNA here is from genome assembly GCA_038529875.1 of Pseudomonadota bacterium. Lineage (GTDB taxonomy): Bacteria > Pseudomonadota > Alphaproteobacteria > Sphingomonadales > Sphingomonadaceae > Erythrobacter. Next base: position 11,457 of record JBCBDF010000050.1, read on the forward strand.
GCTGGCAACCGGCGCGGCTGAGATTTTGATGTTCTTGCTCGCGCTGTCGGTGGGCCTTCCGATGCCGCTGACCCCGGTTCAGCTACTCTGGCTCAACTTGGTGACCAATGGTGTGCTGGACGTGACGCTCGGATTTGATCGCGGCGACGGAGACGAGTTGAAGCATCCGCCGCGCCTCAAATTGGCGTCGCTGATAGATCGGGATTCGCTGATCCTGATGATGCCCGGCGCTGTTTTGATGACCCTGATCGCGGTTTGGGTGCTGCAAGACAGGCTGGAGCTGGGCGTGCCGATCAAGGATGCTCGCAACCACGTGCTGCTGATGGTGGTCACGTTCCAGATCGCTTTCCTCCTGACAATCCGCAATCTGTCTCTGCCGTTCTGGCGCTGGCACTCGCCAGAGAACGGCTGGATGTTCGTTGGCATGACTGTGGCGGTGCTGCTGCAAGCGGGTGCTATGACCCTCCCGATCCTTCAGCGCTTGCTGGGCACGGGCCCGGCCGCGCCGGAATTCTTCTGGCTGTGCCTGCTCGCCGCCCTCGCAGTGCTGTTGGTGACGGAAGCAGCAAAGCAGTTCTTGCTCTGGCAGGAAAGGAAATCAGGAACTGTCCTTAGCAAGGAAACCGAAGAATTAGGTTAGGATGCAGAACATGACAGACAAACCAGACAGCAGCCCCCTGGAAATGGCGTTCGGCGCCAGCAATCCTCTCGCATTTTGGTCCACCATGGCAGAGAGCGGCTGGGCCGCCTGGAACGAGGCGATGGCCGATCTGACCGCGCAAAACGTGCAGATGTGGTCGCACATGATCCA